>CAYXXE010000001.1:0-71848 GCA_964468985.1 uncultured Gaiellales bacterium
AGGATCGCGATGTCGTCGGCCTTCGTGGAGTCCGCCATCACGGCGGAGTCTAGGGGGTGCGTCCGCGCGGATTCGACCCGGATCGGGCGGTCTGTCGGTGTCAGGTCTCGGCTCTCGCGTCGTAGGTTGTGCGCCTTGGAAGGAACCGGCCGCGGTCGTCGCGGATCGGCATGCAGGTTCGGCCGGGTTGGCCTCCCGGCGTGCGGACGCGGTAGCCGTGGACGTGGAGCATGTTTCCAGCGCTTCCGTAGAGGCGACGGATCGTTGCGTAGCTGGGGAGGTCGGCGATCCCGGCGCGAAGCTCGCGGATCGTTGGTGTTCGGAGGTGGCGCCGGTGGTGAAGGTCGAGGCCGTAGGCGACGAGTTCGTGTGTCCACCGAGTGCCGGCTTTCGAGCGGCCATGGAACGTCGGTGCCGCGTCGCTTGCGATTTGCGTCGCCATCGGGTCGCGTCAGGCCAGGAACTCGTGGGCGGTCGGCGTGAGCAGGTCGAGGAGCGGGACCGTGAGGGCGACCTCGGCGAGGAGCTCTCTTGCCCCGGCTCCGGCGTCGATGGCGGCGTTCTCCATCAGGTTGTCGATGGCAGCCACGTCGACGCTGCAGTTACGCCCAGCCCGGCCTCGGCGATCTCCCCGCCCGGGATCGGGAATTCGCCCAGTTCCAGCTCGAGCTGGTCGACGAACGCGAGGGCGGCGGGCGTCAGCGGCTCGACCGGGTCAGTCAACTCCGGCGATCCAGAGATTCCCGCACTGACAGGCAACCGGCCCGCTCGCATGCGCCTGCAGCGACGGTGGGACGAGGTTGCTGCCGCTGTAGCCGCAGCGAGGGCAGGCCAGCCGGCCGCAGTCCGTCTGCCCATCGCCATGCACGGAGCAATCGCGGTCCTCGCACGGCTCGAGCGTCAGCCCGCTCTGGCTCGCCCGTGCCTTCAGGTGGCGCACGTCTCTCGTCCTCGCCGTCGCGCTCATGCGGCGGCGCCGTTCTCGAACTGCGCCGTCTCGGTGGAGCCGGTGAGGGCGAGGGTGGAGGCGCGGCCGCCGCTGACGATGGTCGCGATCTCGTCGAAGTAGCCGGCGCCGACTTCGCGCTGGTGTCGTGTGGCGGTGTAGCCGTCCGGCTCGAGCGAGAACTCGTGCTCCTGCAGGCGGACGTAGGCGGCCATGCCTTCGCGGGCGTAGCCGTGGGCGAGCTCGAACATGCCGGCGTTGAGGGAGTGGAAGCCGGCGAGGGTGACGAACTGGAAGCGGTAGCCGAGCTGGCCGAGGTCGTCCTGGAAGGTCGCGATCTGCTCGTCGGTGAGGTGTTTGCGCCAGTTGAACGACGGTGAGCAGTTGTAGGCGAGGAGCTTGCCGGGGAACCGGGCATGGATGCGGCGGGCGAACTCGGTGGCCTCGTCGAGGTCGGGGGTCGAGGTCTCGAACCAGAGCAGGTCGGCGTAGGGGGCATAGGCGAGGCCGCGCGCGATCGCCGCCTCGAGCCCGTCCGCCACCTTGAAGAACCCCTCCTCCGTCCGCTCGCCCGTCAAGAAGGCGTGATCTGCGGGGTCGATGTCGGAGGTGAGCAGCGACGCCGACAGCGCGTCGGTGCGGGCGAACAGCACGGTCGGGACGTCGAGCACGTCGGCGGCGAGGCGGGCGGCGGCCAGCGTCCGGACGAACTGGGAGGTGGGGACGAGCACCTTGCCGCCGAGGTGGCCGCACTTCTTCTCGGACGACAGCTGATCCTCGAAGTGGACGCCGGCGGCGCCCGCCTCGATCAGCGATCGCATCAGCTCGTAGGCGTTCAGCGCGCCGCCGAAGCCGGCCTCGGCGTCCGCGACGATCGGCAGCAGATAGTCGACGTCACCCTGTTCCTCGGCGAACTGGATCTGGTCGGCCCGCCGGAGCGCGTTGTTGATCCGGCGAACGACGGCCGGGACGCTGTTCGCCGGGTACAGGCTCTGATCCGGGTAGGCGGTCTCGCCGAGGTTCGCATCGGCGGCGACCTGCCAGCCCGACAGGTAGATCGCCCTCAACCCGGCCTTCGCCATCTGCGTCGCCTGGCCGCCCGTCAGTGCGCCCAGCGCGGCCACGTGCCGCTCGCCGCGGGTCAGCTGCCGCCACAGCTTCTCCGCCCCGCGCGCCGCCAGGGTGTGCTCGACCCGCAACGACCCGCGCAGCCGCACCACATCAGCCGCCCCATACGAGCGTGAGATACCCCGCCAGCGCTGATCCTCCGCCCACCGATCGGCCAGCAACCCCGCCGCCCGCCTCCGAGACTCCACCTTGATCACCGTCCTAGTCCTGCTCGTGATCGCGGTCACACGCTTCTGGGCAGTTGCACTCCGCCACCTCTGCCAGTGTCACGATCGAAGGGCGGGCCACTGCCGCGGTCTCGCTCTCGTTGTCCATAGCCACATCCAATTCCTTTCTGTTCGGATCCGAAATGAGCTCTTCTGTTTGGAAAGCATGGCATAGGACTGGGAACATCGCAAGACATTCGCTCATGATTGGATCCAGACAGTGTGAACATGCATCCAACTCGCTGGCTTCGGGTTGAACCTGTCCGGTCCCATCGACGACGGCGCTTCGGGGTGCCCGATCGAGTTAAGGCGCGACCGCCATCGTCTAGACACCCAATCGAACGTTTGATAGATATCACCTCGCACGGATCCGCAGATGACGAATCACCTCGACATGAACCGGCTCTCGGTTGACGTCCTGATCCTCGGGAGTGGGATGGCTGGGATGACCGCGGCTGCGCAGGCGGCGCAAGACGGTCTCTCAGTCCTGGTCGTGGAGCGTGCGCCTACTCCTGGCGGCTCAGCAGGGATCTCCCACGGCTACGTTTGGACGACTCCGACACTCGAGGCTCTCCAAGCAGAAGACCCCGCTGTCGATCCGGTTCTGGTCAGCATCCTCGCCGATGGGTTCCTCCCCGCCGTTGATTGGATGCGGGACCTCGGCGTTGAGGTCGGCGAGCGCATCATGGGGATCTACCGCTTCGGGCACGGCTTCCAGATCGACATCCACGACTACCTCAACCGCTGCCGCGCGGCCGTTGAAGGGGCGGGCGGATGGCTTGTCACGGGCGTCACCACTCGCCGCCTTGTGCTCGACGACGCCGGGCGTGTTGTCGGGGCCGAGATGAGCGACGCTGACGGTGACCCGATCGAGGTTTCTGCGAGAGAGACGATCCTTGCTACCGGAGGATTTCAAGGAGCTTCCGATCTTCGCGCAGGCCGTATATCGCCTGCAGCTGAGGACATACTGCTGCGGTCGAACGCATACAGCGCGGGTGACGGCCTTCGTCTGGCCGAGGCGGCGGGTGCCGAGTTCGTCGACGGAGGCCGTGGCTTCTATGGCCACCTCGTTCCGAGCCCGCTCGTGTCACTCGATCCCCCGGACTTCGTCACGATCGCCATGCTGCATAGCGGGTATTGCCTGCTGTTCAATCGGGCCGGCGAGCGATTTACCGACGAGTCGCTCGGCGACCATGAGAACAACCAAGCGGTGCTCGAACAGCCGGGCTCTCGTGCGCTGCTCGTTGCCGACGATCGTGTTCGGAGAGAGCGGATCATGACGCCGTATATCCCGGGGATGGCGGGGGTCGACAAGTTCGCACTCGCGGAGGAGCGAGGTGCACGCGTGCACTCCGCGGCAACCCTGTCGGATCTAGTGACCGCTGTCGGGGCCTGGGGCTTTGACCCGGTGAGTCTCGGGGGATCGCTTAACGACTACAACCGAACGGCCCGCGACGCCCCCGAGTTGTTGTCACCGCCGAGCACGCGTCACTGCCGCCCATTGGACGTTCCGCCGTTTTTCGCGATGGAGGTTCAACCGGCCATCACGTTCAGTTATGGAGGCATTCGTGTCGACGAAAGCGGGCGTGTCGTCGGACGAGAAGGCCCGATCGAGGGCCTTCTCGCCGCGGGTGTCGACATCGGAGGGGTTTACACGCGGGCGTACGCTGGAGGCCTCGCGCGCGGGCTTGTCTTCGGAAGATTGGCGGCGCGAACAGCTGCTGCCAGGCTGACGAACAAGGAGGCTTGACCGATGGCGATCAAGGTGCTCGACGTGGAACGCGACGGCTCGGTCATGCCAAACGGCCCGGCGCTTCCCGAGGGATCCACGGTGAAGATGATGGTCTGGCCGGGGATCGGGGCCAGCAGAGCGAGCCTGCACTTCGTGAAGTGCGACGCCGGTTTCGAAGGGACACCGCACGAGCATGCCGACGGTGACGACATCGGATACGTCATCGAGGGCGAAGGCTTCATGATCGAGTGGAGCGATGGCGTCGAGGTCGCTCGTCACCCGTTCAAGGCCGGCGACATCCTCTACGTAGAGCCCGGGACGGTGCACTCGCACGTCGCGACGACACCTTTGGTCATCGTGGGAGGCCCTTGCCCGCCCGACCCGGAAGCCTATCGGCGTTACGGGATGACCTGGTAGACCGGTAGATGGGCGATTCCAACGTCGTCCTGTACGAGCAGAACGCCGGCGTCGCGCGCGTCACGATGAATCGACCGAAGTACCGGAACGCGCAGAACTCGGCAATGACCTATGCGCTCGATCGAGCGTTCTCGATGGCTGGTCACGACGACGACGTCCACGTAATCGTGCTGTCTGGCGCCGGACCGCACTTTTCCGCTGGGCACGACATCGGGAGCCCGGAGGTTGATAGGGACCAGTCGTTTCCGCGCATCGGGCTGTGGTGGGATCACGTTGGCGCGTCGGGCGCGGAGGGCCGAATCGCGCGCGAGCACGAGGTGTACCTGGATCTCTGCCTTCGGTGGCGCGAGCTTCCGAAGCCGACAATTGCGATGGTGCAGGGAGCCTGCATCGCAGGCGGTCTGGCGCTCGCCTGGGCGTGTGATCTGATCGTTTGCGCCGATGATGCGTTCTTCGCCGATCCCGTGCTTCGGATGGGCGCTCCAGGCATCGAGTACTTCGCCCATCCTTGGGAGCTGGGGCCTCGTTTTGCCAAGGAGTTCCTGTTCGGCGGAGCGCGGGTCGACGCTGGACGTGCACGGGAGCTGGGCATGGTCAACCGAGTGGTTCCGCTTGCGACCCTCGAGCAGGAAACCATGGCTTTGGCGCACAAGATCGCCGCCATGCCGCGTATGGCGCTCGCGCTTGCGAAGCAAGCCGTGAACCGCGCCCAGGATGCGATGGGCTTTCGGCAGGGCATCGAGACGGCTTTCGCGCTGCATCAGCTCGCCCACGCTCACGCGCAGGAGATCTCGGGCCACCATCTCCTCGGGGCAACCGCGACCTCCATGGCCGCGGTGACGGAGCAGGCGAGCGAGTGACGGTTTTTACCAAACGGTTGCTTGATTATTTAACTTGGCCCTTGTACGCTCGGCCGAGCGGATAGGAGGATTGAGATGTTGGATGGAATGATCCTTGCCGACGGTGTCGTGCACGGGTACAACTGGACGCCTGAGAACTGGGCCGTCCCTGAAGCTGCGCTCGGCGCGGCGGCCGGCGCAGGGTTCCACGGGTTTCTGACCCCGGACGACGCATCGCGGCTGCGCCCTGACGACTTCCTGCGCGACTGGACGGCGGACGATCTCGAGGAGATCCTGTTCGCCGAGTCGGCGCTCGATCTCGTCGCTTACCACGGAACGCCGATCTGGGACTTCTTCAAGGACGGGCATTCCGATACCGAGAAGGGGTTCGAGCTCAAGAAGCGCAATCCCAATCGTGTCCTGGTCTATGGAGCGGCCAATCCGTTCGAGGGCGACAAGGCTCTGCGCGACCTCGAGGAACTCGCTGATCGCGGAGTCGATGCGATCAAGGTCTACGCGGCCCGCTACCACGAAGGGCGCACCTACGAGCAGCGCCTCGACGACCCGGAGTTCGGATACCCCTTCATCCAGAAGGCACTCGACCTCGGTATCAAGGTGATCGCCACTCACAAGGCGATGCCGTTCGGGCCGGTACGGTCGGCGCCCTACGGCGTCCAAGACCTCCCCGAGGCATGCTCCATCTTCCCGAACATGACGTTCGAGGTCGTGCACACGGGCTTCGCTTTCGTCGAGGACACCGCATTCCTTGCGGGGCTTCCGAACTGCTGGTTCAACCTCGAGGCGTCTGCCTCGCTGATCTATCCCGCACCGCGCCGCTTTGCGGAGTTCCTCGGCCTCTTTCTACAGTCAGGCGCCGGCGACCGGATTATCTTCGCGTCGGGATGCGCGCTCGTCCATCCCCGCCCGCTGATCGAGAAGCTGCTCGAGTTCGAGATGCCGCGCGATCTCGTTGAGGGTTTCGGCTACCCGGAGCTCACACCCGAACTGAAGCGAGGGATCCTGGGCGAGAACTACCTGCGGATGCACGGCCTCGACGCCGACGCTTTTCGGGCATCGATCGCCGACGACGAATGGTCGCGTCTCCAGGAGGCCGGCCTCGATGAGCCGTGGTCGCACTACCGGGGGCGGGCTCATGCCAATGCCTGAAGCGGAAGCGGCAGGACTGGCCGACCACGTCTGGAGCGCGCTCGATCATGTTCTCGATCCATGCAGCCGTTTCAACGGGACGCGATTGAGCCTCGTCGCGCTCGGCATGGTGGACGAGATCACGGTCTCGGAGGATGGAGCAGCGCAGATCAGCCTGCTCCTCGATGACCCGACGTGCCTCTACCTCGTCGAGATCCACCGTGAAGTGATCGCAGCTGCGAACTCGGTTCCGGGGATCACCGCTGCGACGGTCTCCTTGCGCTCCGACATCCTTTGGGGAAGAGAGCGAATGACGGATGTTGCGCAGCGACAGCTCGAACACCGTCGCCCTGCTCGGGTTATTCCTGTGAGCTCCGTCCACCGCACGAATGGCGCCGCGGCATGAGCGGGTCTGGGTCGCTGACAATGAACCGGCTATCCGTTTCGGCTTCAGCGGCCGAAGCGCTCGTTTCGGCCGCACAGGGACGCGCCCAGGAAATCGGAAATGCGGTCGTCATTGTCGTCTGCGACGTCGATGGCCTGCCAAAGGCGCTCTTGCGCATGGATGGCGCTTCATCGATGTCGCTGCGGCTGGCCCACGACAAAGCGGCCACTGCTGCGTCGTTCGGTGTGAGCACGGAGCAGTGGTTCGACCTCATCAAAGACGATGGTGCGTTGCTGAACGGTGTGCCGTCGTCCCCGGGCTTTTCGATCATCGGTGGTGGATATCCGCTTCGAAGCGGCGGCCAGCTCGTCGGTGCGATCGGAGTCAGCGGCGGAGCTCCGGCTGAGGATGTCGATTGCGCCCGGACCGCCGCTGCCGCGCTCGGCTTCGAGGCCTGACGCCAGCTTGTTCGACTTCAGCCTGACCGCGGAGCAAATCCAGCTCCGAGAGACTGTGCGCGCCATGATGGCTCGCCACGCGCCGCCTGCTGTTCTCAGGCAACTCGACGAGGCGCACGACTATCCGTACGAGCTCTACGCTCAATGGGCCGAACTCGGGCTCTTGACCCTGCCGTTTCCGTCTGAGGTTGGTGGCTCCGACGGCGGGGTTGTCGATCTGGTGCTGCTCGGAGAGGAACTCGGTCGATCGGGCTACGACCTGACGGGAATCTATGGGACGCCGCTCTTCACAGGCCTGAATGTTCTCCATCACGGGACGGCCGAGCAGCGCGAGCAGTACCTTCCGCCGCTGCTCGAAGGCAAGATCAGGCTGAGCGTCGCGATGACCGAGGCCGGCGCGGGCTCAGACGTCGGTGCCATGCGGATGCGGGCCGAGCCGTTCGGCGACGGGTTTGTTCTCAACGGCGAAAAGGTGTTCGCGAGCGGCGCCGGAGTCGAAGACACGTTCATCTGTGTCTACGCACGTACGCGCCGAGACGGCCCGCACCAGAGCGCGATCAGCGCGTTTCTGGTCGACAACCGTTCACCAGGCCTGACGATCGTGAACATACCGACCCTCGGTCGGCACCTTTTCCCGACGACCCAACTCGTCTTCGACAACGTCGAGGTTCCCGCCGACGCCTTGCTCGGACCGCTTCATGGTGGCTGGGACGTCCTGCTAGCTGGCCTACGCCTCGAACGGCTGGTGACGTCGGCTGCGTATGTTGGCAACGCGCAGGCGGTCGTGGACGAGGCGCTCGAATACGCGAAGCAGCGCGAACAATTCGGCCGCCGCATCGGCGACTTCCAGGCGATCGCGCACCTACTCGCAGACATGGCCACCGATGTTGAGGCCGCGCGCTGGCTGACGTACCGCGCTGCCTGGCTCCTCGACACGGGTCAGGATGCCCTCCTCGAGATCTGCATGGCCAAGCTCTTCGGCTCGGAGCGCTTCGTCCAGATCGCCCGAAACGGTCTCCAGATCCTCGGAGGATACGGCTATTCGATGGAGTTCCCGATGCAGCGGCACATGCGCGCGGCGCTCGGCTCCACGATCACCGCGGGCACTTCACAGATGCAACGGGACATCATTGCGCGCCAGCTCGGCTTGCGGCCTCGCTGACGCCGGATCGACTACGTTCTCGCGCTCCTCAGCCCATTGAGCGCGAGGTCGGCAGCCAGTTTGCCGAGCTTGCGAGGCGAGACTCGTCCCTCGGGGCGATACCACGTATACGCCCAGTTCATCGACCCAAGAATCAGATAGGCGGCGATCTTGGCGTCGACCTCCTCCGCCACTTCGCCCGCTCTTTGGGCTTGCGTGATGAGCTCCGTGATGTACCGCTCGAACTGCTTGCGCTGCTCGATCAAGCGCGGTTTTCGCTCCTCACCGACCAGCTCGAAGTCGCTGTAGTAGATCGCGATCTTGGTCGTGTGCTCGGCGATGAAGTTGACGTGCGCTTCGATGTACTCCGCGAGTTTTTCGAGCGGCCCGAGCCCCTCGAGCGCCTCGACCCGATCGATCTGCGCGCGGGCGAGGTCGTAGGTCTCGCTCAGCACGGCGAAAAGGAGGTCCTCCTTGGAATCGATGTAGTAGTAGAGACTGCCCTTCAGCAGCCCGACCTCGTCGGCGATCTCCTGGATCGAGGCCGCGGAGTAGCCTCGGCGGCGAAAGACTTCCGTCGCTGCCTCGACGATCTCCTGCCGGCGGGCTCCGAACTTCTGTCCCTTACGCCTGCCCGCGGGCGCCCGCGCGACGACGCCATCGTCTTCGGCCGCCGTCATAGCCGAGAGCGAAGAGATCGGAATTGGTTACGAGGCGCCTTCAGGTGGCGGATAGTACACTCTCAATCGAACGTTTGATAGATATCAACCGGAGACAATTCCTTGGACGATTCTACGCTGAGCAGGGGACGGAATGCCATTTCTGGTCCGGCGGACATCTTCCGAGTCGACGGGAAGGTGGCGATCATCACCGGAGCGAGCGCCGGGCTTGGCGCCCGGTTCGCCGAGGTTCTGAACGTCGCGGGGGCGTCCACGGTTCTAGTCGCCCGTCGCTACGACCGGATCAGTGCGCTCGCCGATCGACTCGGTCGCTCGGTCGCCTTCGAGGCAGACCTGTCCGATCCCGGCGTCGCCGCAGGCATCGTCGACGCGGCGGTCTCCGCCTTCGGTCGCGTCGACATCGTTGTCAACAACGCCGGGATTACGAACATCGCGCCGGCGGTCGACGAGACTATCCAAGACTTCCAACGCCTTGTGACGGTCAACCTCGTCTCCGCCTTTGCTCTTTCGCAGAGCGCCGCTCGTGTCATGGTCGCCTCGGGCGGCGGGAGCATAGTCAACGTCGCATCGATCGTTGGCCTCTTCGGCATCGGGCAGATGCCTCAGGCCGCGTATGCGTCGTCAAAGGGTGGGCTCGTCAACCTCACCCGTGAGCTCGGCGCTCAGTGGGCGCGTCAGGGGATCCGTGTCAACGCGCTCGCGCCCGGGTTCTTCGAAAGCGAAATGACAGAAGGTCTCTTCGCCAGCGAACGCGGTCTGGACTGGGTTTCCAAGCGAACGCCGATGGGCCGTGCTGGTGCGGCCGGCGAACTCGACGGAGCCCTCCTCTTCCTCTGTAGTGAGGCTTCGAGTTATGTCACCGGCCACATCCTCGCCGTCGATGGCGGCTGGACGGCAATCTGAGGGGACGGTTCGACGCTACGTCGCGAGGTTGATGAAGACCGACTTCGTCTCCGTGTACTCGTCGAGTGCGTCGATTCCGAGCTCTCGCCCGACGCCGCTCTGCTTGAAGCCGCCGAAGGGACGCCGGTACTCGAGGGCGCGATAGGTGTTCACCCAGACGGTGCCGGCGCAGATTCGCGGAATCAGACGGTGCGCGCGGCGGATGCTCTCCGTCCAGATCGCACCGCCGAGGCCAAAGGTCGTCTCGTTGGCGAGACGCACTGCGTCGTCTTCATCCTTGAACGGGATCACCGCCCCGACCGGACCGAAGATCTCCTCGCGCGCGACGCGATCGCTGTTTCTCACGCCGGTGAGGATGGTCGGCTCCACGAAGAAGCCGTCGCGGAGGACCCCTGTCGTCGGTCGCCCACCGCCGACCAGCGGACTCGCTCCGTCTGCCTCGGCAATCCGGAGATAGTGGAGCACCTTCTCGAGTTGCGCACGTGACGCGACCGGAGGAATCTCGGTGCTGGCGGCAAGCGGGTCGCCGAGCCTGAGCTCCGCCGTTCGCCTCGCGAGTTCCGCATAGAACTCGTCGCCGACGGTCTCTTCGACGAGTATCCGCGAGCCTGCGATACAGCTTTGACCTGCGGCGCTGAAGATCCCGCTCATCACGCCGCCTACTGCGAGGTCGAGGTCGGCGTCGGCGAAGATGATGTTCGGCGACTTACCGCCGAGTTCGAGAGACACACGTGCGCTACGCCCTGCGGCGGCCTGTGCGATCGCCTGTCCAGTGGCCGTCGATCCGGTAAAGGCGATGTGGGCTACGAGTGGATGGTCGACGAGCGCTCGTCCGGTCGGATCACCGAAGCCTGTGACGACGTTGACGACACCCGGCGGGAAGCCCGCCTGGACGCAGAGTTCGCCGAGACGGAGGGTCGAGTTCGGCGTGACTTCTGATGGCTTGACGACGACCGTGTTTCCCGCCGCTAGAGCGGGCATCAATTTGTATGCGAGCAGAAGGAGGGGGCTGTTCCAGGGTGTGATGGCGGCCACCACACCGACGGGCTCACGCAGCGTGTAGCTCACCATCTGGTCGAGGTTGGACTGCGAGGTGTAGCCGTGGACAGTCTCCGCCAGGCCCGCCATGAAGTAAGTGAGCTCGGCGATGTAGGGAACGACGGCCCGCATCTCGCTCGACAACTTGCCGTTCTCGTGGACCTGCAGAAGTGCCAGGTTCTCCGCGTCGTCCGCGATGAGCTCTGCGAGGCGCCGAAGGAGCGCCGCACGCTCCTTCGGTTTCGCCTGCGACCACCCGCCGTCGAACGCAGACCGTGCCGCCCGCACCGCGCGGTCGACATCGCCGGGCGAGGCGACGGGCACTTGACCCCAGGTCTCGCCGGTGAACGGATACTCGCAGGTGAACGATTCACCGGTCTCGCCCTCGACGAACTCCCCGTCGATGAGCAGCTTGTAGGCCCGCCGCGGCGAGAGCTCGCCGTGCCAGGGATCGGCCGCGCTCTCTGTCAACTGCGTCCCCACGTTCGCTCATGCATGAAATTGCCCGACTCGTGGTAGCGGTTCACCGTCGGCATGTAACCGGTGAGGCCATTCTCGAGAACCATCGTCTCCGTCTCGAGGAATGTCGTAGGCGCCCTCCGCGGCAGCTCGTGAAGTTTGCCCGGAGCGAGCGGGAGAGTCTCCTGGGCCACGTCGCGTCTGCTCTCCTCTCGGTTCATCGGATCTGACGATTGACCACAGACTCTAACGCATCGCAAACCATGCGACAAACAATCGTTTGGTGGTTTCAGCGAACGTTGGTACGGTGACTTTCATCATCCGGCAAGGAGGTTCGTGTGAACGCGACTGGCGCTTCGACATCAACACGCCGCCTTGACGGCCGCGTCGCGATCGTCGTCGGGAGTGCGACCGGCATCGGCGCGGCGTCGGCCGCCCGACTCGCCCAAGAGGGCGCCTCGGTCGTCCTCGCCGACCTGAACCTGGAGGAGGCCGAGCGGACGGCGGAGCGGATCGTCGCCGAGGGGGGCGACGCCGTCGCACTGCCGGCGGACGTTGGCGACGATGCCTCGATAGAGGCGATGATCGAAGCGACGATCGGTCGCTTTGGTCGGATCGATGCCGTTCATTCGAACGCCGCCGATACATCGAAGGCGACCTCCGATCGCGATCTGGATGTCGTCTCGATTGACTTAGACGTCTGGGATCACATCCTTCGCATCAACCTCCGCGGTCACGTGATCGTCCTGCGCCATGCCATTCCCCACATGGTGCGTCAGGGCGGCGGAGCGATCGTCTGCACTTCGTCGGACGGCGCACTGCTCGGATTTCCCGTCTGGTCGGCGTACTGCGCCTCGAAGGCGGGTGTCAACGCCCTTGTCCATCACGTCGCAGCACGCTGGGGCAAGGAGGGGCTCCGCTGCAACGCTGTCTCACCTGGGGTGATCCTGAGCGATGCAGGGCAGGGGCTGTCGGAGGAATTCAGGGAAGCCGCGCTCGCGGGCAACAACAGCACACGACTCGGGAAGCCCTCGGACATCGCCGCTGCCGTCGCCTACCTCGTCTCCGACGACGGTGCCTGGGTAACCGGCCAGGTGATCTCTGTCAACGGAGGCGCGCTGCTCCGATGATGCAAGATCGTCATCTTCCCGAATACCAAACTTCCGTTTGGTTGACAAATGGGGATCGAACGGCATAGCCTTGGCGCCGGCTCTCGCACCGGCGGGCGCTCACGGTGGTATCCCCGAAGATTGGAGGCGTTCGAATTGTCCCCTGTCCTACGAGCTCGATTCGGAAGTTGGCGTACGCGGGCGGCGATGCTGCTCGTCGGCGGAACGGTCGCGGCGTTGGCGTTCGGTGGAGCGGCGTCGTTCGCGAGCGCGGATACCACGAGCGCCAAGGTGATCAAGGTTGCCCTGATTGAGGACATCACCGGAGGCTTCTCCGCGATCAGCGGACCGCAGCCCTCGTATGCCTACATCAAGGATCTGAACGCGAATGGTGGGCTGAACGGCTACAAGGTCGTGACGTCGCTCTACGACGGCCAGTCAACCGATGCCGGCACGCTCCAGGCGGCCCGGCGAGCGGCACAGGTTCATCCAGCCGCCATCATCATGGGGTCGTGGAACGCGTCGTCGGCGAATGCGTTTCTCGCGACGACGGGCATTCCGGTTGTCGGCTTCGGCGCACTCGGAGGGTATGGCGGGTACAACAACATCTTCTCAGACATCGGAGAGGCCGCAGCGCACGCGAGTGACGTGTGGACTCGAATCCTGGCGCTCAAGGGAGCCACGAAGGTCGCCCTGCTCGACACGATCTACGAGGGCAAGTTCGACTCACTCCTGCAGCAGCTCGCTCCGGGTGTGGGTGTCACGATCGTGTACGACAACGCCACCCTTCCCTACCCGGTCGATTCGCCGACGGCGCTCTCGCTCGCCCAGGCCGTCAAGGCGAGCGGCGCGACCGGGGTGTATGCGGCAGCCGGCGGCGACATCGTTCAGGCCGATCTCAACGAGCTCGGCTACAAAGCGACCGTCCTCGAAGTGTCAGCGTTCGGACCTGCTGTGATCAAACAGTGGGGGAGCAAGGTCAACGGCATGAGCTTCGGGTCGGCCTTCGCCTCGGCGTACGTCAAGAACGCGGCTGTCGCCAAGTATGTCGCGCTCATGAAGAAATACGGCTATTCGAACTACACGTACAACAACCCGTACGCGATCGAGCACTACGCGGCCACGAAGATGTTGTTCGACGCAATGAAGGCGGGAGGCGCTCCGTACACTCCGAAGGGAACCGTCGCAGCGCTGAACAAGCTGCACAAGTACACGGGCGGCGGTCTACTACCGTTCGTCTCGTTCCCGGACTGGCACACGATCAGCAGTGACTGTGCGGCGACCGCCACCGTCGTCAACGGCCAGTGGGTCGCAGACAAGAACGGCACGGACCCGTTCGTTTGCAGTCTGACGGGCTCGAAGGCGCTGTAGGAGCAACTCGCAATACCTCCGTCGGCCTTCTCCCATGACATATCCGAATCACGTCATGGGAGAAGGCCGACGCTGTCATCTCGACACGCGAACGGCGTTGTTGGGCTTCGTCCGGCCAGAGGCATGACTTGATCGAATTCATCGATGCCAACGTCGTTTCCGGGCTCGTCGTCGGTTGCATCTATGCAATCGCAGCCTCCGGGCTCGTTGTCGCCTACAACACGTCCGGCGTCGTAAACCTGGGCTACGGCGCAATCGCCTACACGATCGCGCTCATCTTCTTCGAGCTTCGAAGCGCGCATCACATCCTGAACGGGTGGGAAGCGCTCGCCCTGTGCGTCTTCGTGATCGGCCCACTCCTCGGGACGCTCCTCTGGCAGGGGCTCTTCCGATGGCTCGTAGGACTGGGCCTCTTACCGACGCTCATCGCCTCGATCGGCGTCGCGGTCGCGCTACCGGCTCTTTGTTTGATGGTCTTCGCGCCCGGCCAAGTCTTCTACGCAGCAGGCGTCCCGAACGGAGGCACCGACCTCCGCCGGATCGGGTCGATCTACTTCACCGTCGACCAGGCGTATGCGGTCGTCGCAGCAGCCGTCGTCGGTGCAGCGCTTGTGTATCTCCTTCGCTTCACGACGATCGGCCTCAAGATGCGAGCGGTTTGCGACAGCCGCTCGGTCGCCGGCCTCACCGGCACGAGCCCGGGGTTGATCAGCAATCTCAGCTGGGCGATCAGCGGAGCCCTCGCCGCCATCGGCGGGGTGTTCCTCGCACCGTTGCTCCAGTTGACGTCCTCGTCCTTCTTGACGCTCACCGTCGCAAGCCTCGCCGCCGCGCTTGTCGGCGGATTGCGGTCCATCGCGATCACATTCGCCGCCGCCTTGGCGATTGGCACTGCGTCAAGCTCGCTCGTCGGGCTTGATTCAACGAGCATTCTGATCCGGAACGGGATGCAGCCCTCGCTGCCGTTCCTCGTCATGGTCGCGGCCGTTCTCCTTCGCCGCAACCCGATCGACGTCGGCCAGTTGCCCCGACGGACCGTCGAGCTTGCCGAGCGCTTCGACAAAGCCCCAACCATCCTCATGAAGGTTGGCCCGGCGGCTGTAGCGCTACTCCTGGTTCCGGCCGTGCTCAACTCCTATTGGGTCGGCGTCGTCGGGCTCGGTCTCATCTACGCGATCATCTTCCTCGGGTTCACGCTCGCACTCGGGTACGGCGGGCTCCTCCCGCTCGGCCAGGCGGCGATCGTGGGCATCGCAGCGTTCGCCGGCGCCGACATCGCCGCGTCGACAGGCCTGGCGCTGCTGCTCGCAATCCTTGTCGGGGGGCTCATCGCGACCGGGATCTCGGTCGCTCTCGCAGTCGTCGGGGGGCGCCTGAGCGCGCTCGAGTTCGGATTGCTGACGATCGCGTTTGGTCTGTTCACCGATAACTTCCTCTACAACTGGACGGCACTCGTGCCACTCGGCGGCCGAGCAATCGGGTCGCCGTCGCTGTTCGGCTTCGATCTCGCGAGCCCGAGTCGCCAGTACTACCTCTTCGCCACCGCGCTTGGCCTCGTACTGGCGGGTGTCAGCTGGTACCGACGCCGAATCGGTGCGTTCTTCATCGGCGCGGGGCGGATGAAGCCGACGCTCGCGGCGGCGACGGGCGTCGATCCACGAGTCGGGCGAATCGTTGCTTTTGCCCTCGCCGGGTTCGCAGCCGGTCTCGGCGGGGGTCTCCTCGGCATCTATCAGAAGTTCATCACTGCGACAGACCTGACGACGGCCACCGGCCTCACATGGCTCGCCGTCGTCGTCTTCATGGGCATCCGATCGCCCGCCGCAGCGGTCGTTGCGGGCCTCATCTATGCCGTGTTCCCGGCGCTCCTTTCCGAGTGGCTGCCGATCAAGTGGGGGCCGCTGGCAACCGTGATGTTCGGACTCGGCGCGCTGTCACTCGCCCAGAATCCGCGCGGCGCCGTCGCCGCCCAGATCGACCAAGCACGCGCCGTCGCCAGGAAGGTGCGGCCGCTCCTCGCCCGCGTGACACCTGAACAGAGCGATCGAGCATGAGCCAAACGTCGACGCGCCCCACTCGTGAGGCGGCAGGCGATGTCCCGGCGGCGATCGCGCTCTCGGGCATCACCGTGCGGTTCGGAGGGATCATTGCCGTCGACTCGGCGTCGATCGCAGTCGCGCCGGGGGAGAGCGTGGGGTTGATCGGGCCGAACGGGGCTGGCAAGACGACGCTTCTTGACGTAGCCGCGGGGGTCCGCCGGCCGCAACAGGGTGGCGTGTCGTTCTTCGGTGACGTGATCACTCGCGCTTCGGTCGTCCGCCGCGCTCGTCTTGGCGTGGCTCGCACGTTTCAACAGCTTGCGCTGTTTGACGGGATGACCGTTCGGGAGCACGTGCTGTTCGGCTATCTCGCCAGCCGAGGTTCCGAGCTGACCCTCGGCGGCTTTCTCGCGGCTCGGGCGGAGATCGAGCGTGTTGCGATGTCCGATGATTCACCACTCTCGCCCCCGGTGCTGCTGCGTCGACTCGGTCTCGAGGCCGTCGCCGATGAGCTTGCCGGCGAGCAGTCGGTCGGGATTGTCCGCATGGTCGATCTCGCTCGGGCGCTTGCGTCGCGTCCGCGCGTGCTGCTCCTTGACGAGCCGGTTTCGGGGCTTGCCGAGGCCGAGGCCGAAGAGGTCGGAAAGCTCCTGCTTTCGCTACGAGCGGAGCACAAGCTGTCGATGCTCGTCGTGGAGCACAATCTCGAGTTTGCACGGCTCGTGTCCGACCGGCTGGTCGCGCTTGACTTCGGAAAGGTGATCGCCGAGGGAGCACCGACCGAGGTTCTGGCGTCGCCTGTCGTGCGCCGAGCCTACTTCGGAGCTGACGCTGCGGAACTCGACGCGCTGGGTACTCGGACGGAGTACCGGTGACTGGCGCCGCGTCGTCGCAGATGTCGGGAGCGGGTGTGCCGCCGGCCAAGTTGGCGGTGGACGGCCTCGAGGTGCGCTACGGCCACGTGACTGCGCTCCGGTCAGTGTCGTTCTCGCTCGAGCCGGGGACAATCCTCGCCCTACTAGGCCCGAACGGGGCCGGCAAGAGCTCTCTGGCGAACGCGATCAGCGGTGTGGTACGCGGCACTGCCGGGTCGATCGTGCTCGACGATCGGGATATAGGAAAGGTTTCGACGCACGGCCGTGTCCATCTTGGAGTCGGTCATCTCCCGGACAGCCGCGCCATCTTCCCGTCCCTCACCGTTGCCGAGAACCTGCGGATGTTCTTTCGCGGCTCCCGGTCGTCCGTACGTCGCTCCGTCGCGAGCGCGTACGAGCAGTTCCCGATCCTTGCCGAACGCAAGCGTCTCCCCGCCCGGAAGCTCTCGGGTGGCGAGCAACAGATGCTGGCCTTCTCCCGCTTGATCGTCGCCCCCCCGCGGCTACTGATCGTCGACGAGCTCTCGCACGGACTCGCGCCCGGGATCGTGGCGACCCTGTTCCAGACCCTGGAGCGCCTGCGCGGATCGTGCTCGATGATCGTTGTCGAGCAGTTCGTCTCACGCGCCGTCGGTCTTGCCGACACGGTGCTCGTCTTGTCCCACGGCGAAATACAGCACTACGGCACAGCCGACACTTTCACCTCAGCGATGGCGGCTGAGCTCTACGGGCTGGATTCCGGGGAGCGATAGCTCACGACGCTGACTCCCGGCGTGTACCGAGAACCACGCATGCCATGACGCACCGCTCGCTAGAGCGGTTCTGCCACTCGTGCATCGCACCGTTCTGAATGAAGACGTCGCCACGTGTCAGGGTCACGTCCGGAGTTCCTCCCGGATGGCGGAGCACGACTTCCCCTTCGAGCACGAACAAGAAGTCCACGCTGTTCGTCCTGTGCATGTTGGAGTCGGCGTGGGTGACGATCTCGGCTTCGCCCAGCTCGACGGGTTCGGGCACCTGGTTCGCGGGAGGGAAGACGACGAGATTGACGCTAGCGCCTCCGGCAAGCGGGAAGAGCTCACGGTCGACGTTCTCGGGACCGAGGTCAGAAGGCGCGAGCGGCAGGGACGGGAGGGTGTCCCAGCCCCACAGGACAGTCGCCGGGACGGCTGCATCGGTGTCGGGAATCACGTCGTCGATCCGCACGAGTACGTCTCCGTCCGGCTGCTCCGCCGTCACGAGTCTCCTGATCTTCACGATCTCGCTCCTCTTCATTCGGGGACGGGGTGGATCTTACCGCGATTGAACTAGTATTCTTCCAAACGACCGTTTTAATCTCGGGACGACCACTCCGCCATGCGCGACACGACAGACACCCCCTCCGACATCGTCGACGGCCTTCAGTCGTTCCTTGCGGCCGAGGTGAAGGCCCGGCACGAACGACACGTCGACGTGCTCGGAAATCCGCGTCACGTGTACGGCGAAGACGGTCGCTACAGCCGTGAAGTACTCGACCTGAAGCGCGAGGTGAGGATGGCGTCTGCCGAGGCCGGGTATTACCTGATGCTTGCGCCGGAATCACTCGGAGGCTCGGGCCTCGGTTTCGTCGCCCTGTACGAGGTATGGGAGACGA
Source organism: uncultured Gaiellales bacterium (assembly GCA_964468985.1). Lineage (GTDB taxonomy): Bacteria > Actinomycetota > Thermoleophilia > Gaiellales > Gaiellaceae > PALSA-600. The sequence goes on from CAYXXE010000001.1 coordinate 18,506, forward strand.
TCTTTCGGGTGTGCGGGGCGCGCTACTGGCTCGGCTGGGAAACGGTCGCCCACTGGACGAAGGGACCGAGTCCGATCTTCGAGCATGTTGCCGCAAGTGTGCGCGACCGGATCCTCCCCGACCTGGCGTCCGGAGCTCGCACGACCTGCTTCGCGATGTCCGAGCCCGATGCGGGCTCCGATGCGTGGATGATGCGAACCCGCGCCGTGCAGACCGACGGCACTTGGCGGATCGACGGTGAGAAGCAATGGATCAGCGGGGCGGCAACCGCCGAGCTCGCGGTCGTTTTCGCGGTGACTGACGTGGAAGCGGCGTCCGCACGCCGCGGAGGCATCACCGCCTTCCTCGTACCGACCGCGACCCCCGGCTTCGCCGTGTATTCGGTGACGCCCATGTTTGGCCACGCAGGGAGCAACGAGGGAATCGTTCAACTCGCCGACGTGCATGTCCCGGCAGATCACGTCATCGGAGAAGTCGGTGACGGCTTCGGCCTAGCGCTCGCCGGCGTCTCGCTCGGCCGACTGTACAACGCCGCAAAGGCCGTGGGCCTGGCACGCTGGGCGCTCGACCAAGCGCTCGACTACGTCCAGGAACGACAAGCGTTCGGCAGCCCGATCTCAGCATTTCAGGGCGTGATGTTCCCACTCGCCGAAGCCGCGATGGAGGTACATGCGGCCCATCTAGTGGGTCTGAACTGCGCTCGCCTCCTCGATGCCGGTCGACCTGCGCGGAAAGAGCTCGCGATGGCGAAGGCCTACGCAACCGAGGTCGGGACTCGCGCCGTCGATCGCGCCGTCCAGGCGCACGGAGCAATGGGCTTCACGAACGAACTCGGACTCGCCGAGGCGTGGCAACAGCTCCGACAGGTTTGGATCGCCGACGGCTCGTCTGAAATCCTGCGCCGGACGATCTCGCGCGAGCTGCTCAAAGGGGATCGCGCGCTGTGACCGGGTCGGACGTTTCATGGGACATCGACGGACGAGTCGGCACGATCACCCTCGATCGCCCGCCGGTCAATGCGCTGCGTACCAAGACGTATACGGAGCTCGCCGAGGCGCTCGAAGCGCTCGTCGCGGAGCGGCGGCTGAGTGTCGCGATCCTCCGCTCCGGCTCTGCGCGCATTTTCTCGGCCGGAGCAGATGTGAAGGAGCTGCCGATGTCCCCGCAGCGCGACGAGGAACGCCAACGGCTTGCAAGGGCAGTGTTCGAACGCATTCTCCGGTTCCCGGTGCCCGTCATCTGCGCCGTACCGGGCCCCGCCCTCGGCGGCGGATGTGCGCTGGCGGCCGTGTCCGACATCCGCCTCGCGACACGTGACGCCTCGTTCGGCGTGCCGGAGATCAACGTTGGCCGTGCCGGGGGAGCGCGGTTCCTGATGCGGCTCCTTCCCCAAGGAGTCGTACGCAGGGCGTATCTGACGGGCACGCCGATCTCAGCCGACGACGCCTTGCGGCTCGGGCTCGTAAACGAACTCTTCGACGATGCACAATCGCTCGACATCGGTGCGTATGAGCTGGCACGAGAGATTGCCGCGAAGAGCCCGACGGCAATACGCCTCGCCAAGCAATCCCTCGATCTTGCCGAGCGGCTCCCGATCGAGTCGGGCTACGAGGTCGAACAACAATTCAGCCTGCGTCTTGCCAGCACCCCCGACGCGCTCGAGGCTGCGTCCGCATTCCGTGAGAAGCGACAGCCGGTCTGGCCCGACGAGCCGTCGTCTTGAGCAATCCTCCCCTCGAAGGGTTCCGGGTCGTAGAGTTCGGGCAACTGCTCGCGGCGCCCAACGCCGCCATGATCCTGGCCGACCTCGGTGCCGATGTCGTCAAAGTCGAGCCTCCGTCGGGCGACCCGGGCCGCGAGCTGCAATCGGCGGCATTCGCCGGCACGTCCACGAGCCCGTCGTTCGTCGCCTTCAACCGCGGCAAGCGTTCGATCGCGCTCGACTTGAAGGATCCCACAGGACGGCAGATCGCGCTCCGGTTGATCCAGCGGGCCGACGTCGTGATCGAGAGCCTTCGTCCCGGGGCGATGGAGCGGCTCGGGCTCGGCGTCGCTGCGGCGCAGGACCTCAATCCACGGGTCGTCTACGCATCGGTCTCTGGGTTCGGGTTCGTGGGGCCGGAGCGCGAACGCCGCGGCGTCGATCTCGTGATCCAGGCCGAGAGCGGGATCATGTCGATCACCGGCGAGCCGGATGGGCGGCCGCTTAAGGTCGGGTTCACGGTCGTCGACGTAGCCGCCGGAAACGTGCTCGCCCAAGCGATCCTCGCCGCTCTGCTTCGGAGAGAGCGCACGGGCCGGGGCGACGTGGTGCAGGTCTCGTTGCTCGAAGTCGCGATGCACCTGCAGGCGCAGCCGCTGACCGAGTATCTGGCCACCGGGTCGGTGCCCCGCCGCAACGGCAACTCGGCGCCGATGACCGCACCGGCGGACATGGCGCGGACCAGTGACGGCCACATCGTCATCTCCGCCTACCTCGACGACCACTGGCGCATCCTGTGCCACGAGCTCGGCCGGCAGGAGCTCATCGACGATCCACGTTTTGCCAGCAAGGTCGCCCGGGTCGAGAACCGTGCGCAACTGTTGGCGACGCTCGAGGAGACGCTCTCGGCGAGGACGAGTGCGGACTGGCTCGCCCTTCTCCAACGCTCGGGCCTCGTGGTCGGTGCGGTCAAGAGCTATGCCGACGTCGAATACTCACCTCAGGTTCGCGCGAATGGCTCGATCATCGAGCTCGACACCGACGATGGATCTCTGCTCCGAACCGTTCGCCTCCCGTTTCGATTCGCGGACTGGCAGCCGTCGTCATGGAGCCCGCCCCCCGAGCTCGGCCAGCACGGCCTCGAAGTCCTCGACGAACTCGGCTTCGCGCCGGAGGAGATCGAACTGGCGCTCTCCGCAGGAGCCGTGCGCACGTGATTCCGCGGACACTCTTCTCATCGGATCATCAACTTTTCCGCGAATCCGTCCGAAGCTTCGTCGCGACAGAGATCTTGCCGCATCACTCGGCCTGGGAGGACGCGGGCGTCGTACCGCGCTCGGTCTGGGAACAGGCGGGCGCAGCCGGGTTCCTCTGCACCGCCGTACCCGAGGAATACGGCGGGCAGGGCGGCGACTTTCTGTTCAGCCTGGTCGTAGCTGAGGAACTCGCGTCCGCGGGCGCGACCGGCCCGTTCTTCCATCTGCACTCGGACGTCGTCGCGCCGTACCTCCTTCGCTACGGCTCCGAACAGCAGAAGTCCGAGTGGCTCCCCGCGATGGCACGTGGCACTGCGATCGGCGCGATCGCCATGTCCGAGCCGCGCGGCGGAAGCGATCTTCAGCGCATCGAAACCACCGCGACACGGAGCGGCAGCGACTGGGTCATCGACGGCCAGAAAGTCTTCATCTCGAACGGGCAGCTGGCGGATCTGGTCATCGTCGCCGCCCAGACCGAGCACGGCAGCGGGGCGAAGGGCGTCACACTCTTTCTCGTCGAAGGCGACCGTGAAGGCTTTACCCGGGGCCGGCCGCTCGACAAGATCGGTCTGCGGGCTCAGGACACGTCGGAGTTGTTCTTCACGAACGTTCGAGTCCCCGGCACAAACGTCCTCGGCGAGGTCGGTCGGGGCTTTGCGCACCTGATGACGGAGCTTGCCCAGGAGCGTCTTCTACAAGCGGCTCGTTCGATCTCGGCGTCCGAGGCGGCCATGGCCTGGACGATCGAGTACACGACAGACCGCGAAGCATTCGGCAGGCCCGTCGCGGCCTTCCAGAACACACAGTTCAAGCTCGCCGAACTGACAGCCCTGATCGCTGCGCAGCGTTGTTTCGTCGATCGCTGCGTCGAGTTGCACCTTGCGAACGAGCTCACCGCCGCCGATGCTGCGATGGCAAAGCTCAATGCCGCCGAGCTTCATTGCCGTGTGGTGGACGAGTGCCTTCAGTTCTTCGGCGGCTGGGGGTACATGCGCGAATATCCGATCGGTCGAGCGTATGTGGACGCTCGTCAGACGAAGCTCGCGGGCGGCTCGATCGAGGTCATGAAGCTGATCATCGCGCGATCGATTCTGCCCCAGAGCGTCTGGCGTCGAGAGAAAGGCGGCGAGGAATGACCGGCGGGAATCTTGCAGGGAAGGTGCTGATCGTGACCGGGGCCGGACGCGGCATCGGGAGGGAAATCGCCCTCCTCGCGGCCGCCGAGGGCGCAGGAGTCGTGGTCAACGATCTAGGGGGCGGTGCAGAAGGCAGTGGCAGCGATCCGGGCCCTGCGCACGCGGTCGTCGAGGAGATTCGCTCGGCCGGCGGCGATGCCGTCGCGAACGCCGAAAGCGTCGCATCGGAGGACGGAGCCCGGGGCATCGTCCAGGCGGCGATCGACGAGTTCGGGCAGGTTGATGTCGTTGTCAACAACGCCGGGATCCTTCGCGACAAGATCTTCCACCAGATGGCGAGCGACGATTTCGAAAAAGTCGTGCGCGTCCATCTCCACGGAAGCTTTTACATGGCTAACGCAGTGGCACCACTTTTTCGCAGCCAGGAGCGAGGCGCATTCGTCCACTTCACTTCCACATCGGGCTTGATCGGAAACCTCGGCCAAGCCAACTACGCGGCCGCCAAGCTCGGCATCGTCGGGCTCTCGAGATCGATCGCGCTCGACATGGCCCGATTCGGTGTTCGCTCCAATTGCATCGCACCGTTCGCCTGGAGCCGCCTGATCGGCACGATCCCGACCGGCTCCGGGCAGGAGGAGGCACGCGTTGAGAAGTTCAAACGAATGGGTGCGGAGAAGATCGCTCCACTTGCGGTCTTTCTCGGCTCCGATCGGAGTGCGGAGATCACAGGGCAGATCTTCGGTGTCCGCATGAACGAGATCTTTCTGTTCAGCCAACCGCGGCCGATCCGTTCGATCCACCACTCGGACGGGTGGTCGGTCGATGCATTGGCCGAGCGACTCGCGCCTGCATTCCGAACCTCGTTCACACCGCTGGAGCGGTCCGCGGACGTCTTCAGCTGGGACCCGGTGTGAACCGCGAAGCGCTGCTGCACTGGCCATTCGATGAGCTCGAGCAGTCGTATTCCGCGACCGACGCGATCTTGTACGCGCTTGGCCTCGGGATCGGGGCGGACCCAACGGACCCGAACCAGTTGCGGTTCGTTTACGAGGAGGGGCTCGCAGCGCTACCGACCATGGCAGTCATCTTCGGTTACCCAGGCCTCTACCTTCGGGAACCAGCCGCCGACGTGAACTGGCAGCAGATGCTTCACGGCGAGCAGAGCCTCGTCTTGCACCGCCCGCTGCAGCCCGCCGGTCGCATCGTCAGCGTCAACCGAGTCGATGACGTCATCGACAAGGGCGCGGGCCGGGGCGCTCTGGTCTACGCGACCAGAGAGCAACGGGATGCCGGCACTGGTGAGCTCATCGCCACATTGACATCAACGGCCTTCTGCCGCGCTGATGGCGGCTTCGGGGGGCCTTCCGGCCCGGTGAAGCCGGCGCATCCAGTGCCGACGGCAGAGCCGAGCTTGTCGCTTTCGACGTCGACGCTCCCGCAGGCCGCCTTGATCTATCGCTTGAGCGGAGACTTCAACCCGATCCACGCCGACCCGCGGATCGCAGCTGAGGGAGGGTTCAGCCGGCCCGTTCTGCACGGCCTCTGCACCTTCGGGATCGCGGGGTACGCGTTGCTCGGCGCACTCTGTCGCTACGAGCCAGAGCGTCTGCGAAGGCTGGAGGCCCGGTTTTCAGCGCCTGTCTATCCCGGTGACACGATCACAACCTCGATCTGGCAGGAGGCAGATGGTCGGGCGGCATATCGCTGCAGCGTCGCCGCGCGCGGCGTCGTCGTGATCGACAATGGCTACGTGGAGTTCGACGAGTGACCGCCGCCGAGCTCGGAATCCACGCGTTCGGCGGCTACGTCCCGAGGCTTCGAGTGAGCCGGGAGGAGATTGCTGCGGCTCACGCCTGGGTCAACCCGGGCCTCAGCGCACTGGCTCGCTCGGAGCGCTCCCTCTGTAGCTGGGATGAGGATGCAGTCACGATGGCCGTTGATGCGGCGCGCAACTGCCTCGGACGCATCGACCGGCACCGCATCACGGGCCTCTATCTCGGGTCGACGACAGCTCCGTACGCCGATCGGCTGAACGTCGGTCTCGTCGCCGGGGCGCTCGGGGTCGACGAAAGCACGCCAGCCTTCGACCTGGGCGGGTCACTGCGCGCCGGGACGAGCGCGATGCTCGCGGGACTCGACGCGGCCGCGGCCCGCGGCGGCGATGTCCTCTGCGTGGCGTCCGACCGGCGCGACGCCGGGCCGGCGACGATCCAGGAGCTTACGATCGGGCATGCTGCCGCCGCTGTCGTCGTCGGCCCAGGCGCGGGTCTTGCTCGGCTCGTCGGACGAAGCTCGCTCACCGTCGACTTCGTCGGGCACTTTCGGGCGTCCAACCGCGATGTCGACTACCACTGGGAAGAGCGCTGGGTGCGTGACGAGGGCTACGGGAAGCTCGTACCCAAGCTCGTGCAGCGCCTCCTCGAACAGACGTCGGTTGGCCCCGAGCGGATCGCGCATTTCTGCCTCCCAGCACCACTACGCCGTGTCGACGAAGCGGCCGCTGCTTCGATCGGGCTTCCACCGACGAGCATCCGCAACCAACTGAGCGCGGGATGCGGGGATAGCGGCGCCGCGCACCCCCTCCTGATGCTGGTCAGCGCACTCGAGGATGCAAAGCCGGGCGAGTTGATCCTCGTCGTCGGGTTCGGGCAGGGCGGCGATGCGCTCCTCTTCGAGGCCACGGACGCGATACGTGACTTCCAACCGTCGCGTCCCTGGCTGCAGCCCGGCGCGTCCTGCTCGTACCCGCGATACCTCGCACTAACCGATCGACTCGAGCTCGACCGTGGGATGCGTGCCGAGGTAGACAAGGGAAGTGCGCTCACTGCCGCGTACCGTCACCGCGACCTCGTGCTCGCCTTGACAGGCGGCCGCTGTGAGGCATGCGGAACCCACCAGATCCCACGAGGTGAGATCTGTGTCCTGTGCGGCAGCAAAGGCTCGTTGCTCCCACACTCGTTCGCCGAATCCAAGGGCAAGGTCGCGTCGTGGTCGGCCGACAGTCTCACCTACACCCCCGATCCACCCGCCTTCTACGGGATGGTCGACTTCGTCGAGGGCGGCAGACTGCTGATGGACTTCACCGACGTCTCCGTCGGCGAAGTGGAAGTAGGGACGCCAATGCGTATGGTCTTCCGGATCAAGGACCGGGACCGCGTACGCGGATTCGCGCGGTACTTCTGGAAGGCCGCACCCCTCATGGACAAGGAGGTCTAGAGAGATGGGGACGGGCATTCGCGATCGCGTCGTGATCCTCGGGATGGGCTGCTCGAAGTTCGGCGAGCGTTGGGATGCCGACGCCGAGGACCTCATGGTCGAGGCGTTCAGTGAGGCGCAGGCCGATGCGGGAATCGAAACCAAGGAGATCGATGCCGCCTGGTTCTCGACCTGCCAGGAAGAGATCAGCGTCGGAAAGTCGTCGATCCCGATGGCGACCGCGCTCAGGCTCGACTACATCCCCGTGACCCGGGTCGAGAACCAATGCGCTTCCGGAACCGAGGCGTTCCGAGGCGCAGTCTACGCCGTGGCCTCGGGAGCGAGCGACATTGCGTTGGCGCTCGGCAGCGAAAAGCTGAAGGACACCGGGTACGGCGGTCTGGCCCAGCGGGGACGGGGGAAGGTCAACGACCTGTATTGGGCGAACTACTCCGCTCCGGGCTCATTTGCCCAGCTTGCTGCCGCCTACCGGGCGAAACACAACGTCGCAGCGGACGACCTCAAGCGTGCGATGGCGCACATCTCAGTGAAGAGCCATGACAACGGCTTCTTGAACCCAAAGGCTCATCTACGGAAGAGGATCGACATCGAGACGGTTCTCGGTGCGCCGATGGTCGCCGAGCCGCTGGGCCTCTACGACTGCTGCGGGGTCAGCGATGGTGCTGCGGCGGCGATCGTAACGACCCCGGAGATCGCTCGGGGCCTCGGCAAGCGTGATCTCGTCAGCGTCAAGGCGCTGCAACTTTCGGTTTCGAATGGTCTCGAGGCCCAGCATCAGTCATGGGACGGCAGTTACTTCATGACGGCACGCCGGGCTGCAAAGCGTGCTTATGACGAGGCAGGGGTAACGAATCCGCGGAAGGAGTTGAGCCTGGTCGAGGCGCACGACTGTTTCTCGATCACCGAGCTGGTGACTCTCGAGGATCTCTTTATCTCGCCCGAGGGTGGCGCTGTCACGGATGTCCTCGACGGCTTTTATGACGCGGACGGTGCGCTTCCGTGCCAGATCGACGGTGGGCTGAAGTGTTTCGGCCACCCGATTGGCGCGTCGGGGTTGCGGATGCTGTACGAGCTCTACCTGCAGATGACGGAGCGTGCCGGCGATCGACAGCTAGCGCGGGAGCCGGTGTTGGGGTTGACACACAATCTGGGCGGGGCGCCGAGCGCGAACGTCTGCAGCGTCACCTTGCTCGGCAAGTACCCCGCTTGAAGATGGGCCCGCTCGAGGGTATCCGCGTCGTCGAGATGGGTGGGATTGGGCCGGTCCCTTTCGCGGCGATGGTGCTCGCGGGTCTCGGTGCTGACGTTGTTCGAGTCGAGCGTCCGGGGGCGGCCCCCGTAGTTGCCTCGGAGTCTCGATACAACGTCGCGCTCCGCGACCGGACGGCGATTGTGCTCGACCTGAAGACGCCACTTGCGGTTGAGGCGGTTCTTCGGCTTGCCGCGCACTCCGACGCGTTCCTTGAAGGGTGGCGGCCCGGGGTGGCAGAACGTCTCGGCATCGGGCCGTCGGCCTGCGCCGAGCGTAACCCGCGACTGGTCTACGGGAGGATGACGGGCTGGGGCCAGGACGGCCCGCTGAGTGGCACGGCTGGACACGACATCAACTACATCGCGTTGACAGGCGTTCTCGATGCGATCGGACGGGTTGGTGAGCGACCTGTCCCTCCGCTCAACCTTGTTGGCGACTTCGGCGGCGGCGGCATGCTCCTCGCGCTCGGTGTTCTCGCGGGGATTCTCGAGGCCCGGACTTCGGGCGTCGGACAGGTGATCGACGCCGCGATGGTCGATGGTGCGGCCCAGCTCGCCGCGGGGTTCTACGGCTACGTGGCCGACGGCACTTGGAGTCTCCAGCGTGGGACGAATCTCCTCGACTCGGGCGCTCCGTTCTATGACGTCTACGAGACGTCGGATGGCCGTCACATGGCCGTCGGTGCAATCGAGTCTCGCTTCTACGCCGAGCTCCTTCGCGGCCTCGGAATCGATGGTGACTCGCTTCCACACCAGCTAGACCGAGCTGCGTGGCCGGAACTCAGGCGGGTCTTCAGCGAAGCGTTCCGAACCCGGTCTCGCGCCGAATGGGCCGAGGTGTTCGCGAACAGGGATGCCTGTGTCACGCCGGTCCTTTCATTCGGGGAAGCGCCACGGCATGAGCACAGTCGCTTCAGGGATAGCTATGTCGAGGTGGACGGCATCCGCCAGCCTGCGCCCGCGCCACGCTTCTCGCGCACTCCGGCGAGCACGACTCGACCTCCACGGGCCGCCGGTGCGGACACCCCGGAGATCCTCAACAAGCTCGGCTTCGACGAGCAGGATATCCGGCGTCTGCGAGTCAACTGACCGTCTCAACGGCGATCGAGCCGTGGTCGATCCCGGCCACGAGCTCGTGCTTCCTGATCTTTCCTGTCGAGGTCATCGGCAGCGCGTCGATTCGCGCCAGGGCCTGGGGCAGCTTGAACGTCGCGACTCCCTGCGCACGCAGTCCAGCAGTGACGTCGTCAAGGCTGAGAGTCGCGGTCCCATGCAGCACGACGCACGCGCAGACGATCTCTCCAAGTCGCGCGTGAGGCAGACCGACGACGGCTACGCCAGCCACGCCGGGAAGCTCAACGATCATCTCTTCGAGCTCACGCGGCGCGATGTTGATCCCGCCCCGGATGATGATCTCCTTCTTCCGGCCGACGATCGTCAGGTAGCCGTCGTCATCGATCACTCCGATGTCGCCCGTCCTGACCCAGCCGTCGGGGTCGAAACTCGCCGTTGTGCGCTCGGGATCAGCGAAGAATCCGACACACGCATTTGGGCTGCGCCCGAATATCTCGCCTGGCACGTTGCATGCCGGCTCGCCGTCGTCGCCTCGAACCTCGATCTCGACGCCGTCCAGGGCTCGACCATCCGTCCAGATCTGCTTCTCGAGCGGACTCTCCGGGCGGTTCCAGGTGGCGCAGAGCAACTCGGTCGAGCCGTAAAGCCGCAAGACCTGAATGCCGGTCGCGCGCGCTGCCTCGACGAGCGGCGGGGGCACGGGCGCGCCACCTGATCCGAAATGGCGCAGTGACGAAGCATCGACGTCATTCCGCGATGCGTACTCCACGATGTCGGCCAGGAACGTGGTCGCTGCCAGCGTGTACGAGCAACGAAAGCGGCTGACCAATCGCACCGCCTCGTCGGCACTCCAGCGATCCTGCAAGACGAGCGGAAGGCCGTAATAGACGGCGGGGCGAACGCCGTAGTTGAGGCCCGTCGAATGACCGATCGGTGACGGCATCCAGACGATCTCATCGTCGCCGAGCCCGAGGGAACTCCAAAGCGACCGCACTCCGTGGTTCGTCGTTTGCTCGGTGTGCATGATCGCCTTCGGCGCCGCCTCCGTCCCCGACGTGAAGATCAGTTCAGAGACGGCAGCAGCGTCGCGCTCTGCGACGTCAGGTCCATCCTCGAAAGACTCGATCCAATCGGCGAAGGCGCCGGGCGCGTCGAGCGGCCCCGGCACCTCGACCGCGTCGAGAAGCGTTGGAACATGCGGACGCAGCGATTCGATCATCGCCGAGAAGTCATGGTCGCGATAGACGGTCGGTGTGAAGATCAGCTTCGAACCGCTCGCCGAGAGCATGTGTCGCAACTCTCGGTCGCGGTAGAGCGGAAGCAGCGGGTTGAGCACCGCTCCGACACTGAGCACGGCAAGGTCTACAGCAACCGTCTCATACCAGTTCGGAAGCTGGACGGAGACCACGTCACCCGCGGCGATGCCACGGCTGCGCAGGTGGCCAGCGAGTCGCCGCACGTCGGCGGCGAGCTGGTGCCAAGTCACGATCCGGTCTCCGCCGCAGTCGATCACGGCTGCGGCACCCGGCCGCTCTTTAGCGTGGCGTCGCAGGCGGCCGGGCAAGGTCGAACCGTCCCAGGCGCCCGAACGCTCGTAGGCGGCTCGACGTTCGCTCGAGGTGACGACGTCCGTGAGCATCAGACTCGTAGCTCCTCTGGAAGCGGCACTGACTGGAAACCGTCCTCGAGGATCTGCATTCCGTCCACGAGCAAGCCGTGGATGGTGTTCAGCAGGCTTTCATAGATCGGGTCGACTCGCCTTCCGGCGCGATGAAGATGAAGGTTGTAGCCGAGAATCGCCGCGTACTTCAGACAGCCGAGCGCGGTATACCAGTTGATCTCGTCCTCGGTCGCTGCTGCGAACGCAGCGATCTCACCGGGAGAGATACCAAGGTTGCCAGAGGGGTTCGGGTCCGGTGCGTAGCGTGCGCGCAAAGCAGTTACCGTCAGGGACGCGACATCCATGAGCGGCTGGCCGATCTCTGCGATTTCCCAGTCGACGACCGCGACGACGGCGCCCTCCGCGAACAGGAGGTTCGCGTAGTGGTAGTCACCGTGAACGAGGGTCGGCTGGCAAGCCCGCATCGTCCGGGCGCGCAGGTGCCTGCTCAGAGCTCGGCCCGGCCCATGCTCGTCCTCTGGCGCTCGTTCAAGGAGTTGTGACCAGCGGTCGATCTCCGCGATCGGCTCGATCGGCGACTCCGAGCCGATCCCCGTTGCGGGAACTGGGATTGCCTGCAGGGCGGCCAGCGCTTCGGCAGCCGCACGCGCAACGGTCGCACCACCGTGCTCCGCGACTGCCTCGGGCCACTCGAGTCCGTCGACCCGCTCCATCAGGACGAACGAGCGGCCGTCGATCGCCGGCTCCGACGAGAAGGCGAGCACACGCGGAACAACGAACCCGGCCGCGTGCAGCGCCGACATGATCCGCCCCTGCCGGCCAATGTCGGCCGGTCCGGCGATCCGGGCGGCGGGAGGCGAGAGCCGGAGGACCAGCGACTCAGATCCGGTCTCGACGGAGTAGGTGAACCCGGAGTGGCCAGAGCCGAACGGCGCGACCTCCTCGACGCGGACCTTCTGCCCCGCAACCCGCCGGAGGACCGAGCCGATGTCCTGCCGGATGCGATCGAGCTGGCTGTCGTCGGAGCTGTCGATGGTGTCCTGAAGTCTAATCCGAACTTTCGCTATTATCAAACAATCGGTTGGCAGAAAGCAGGAGAAATCGGAGCGCACCATACAACCCCTTCCCGCGTCTCGTGGCACGACACGGATGCGAGTGGTCGAATCCACTTCACGGCGGCGTTTCGCTGGGCCGAGGCTGCCGAGGCGGGGTTGATGCGCGCGGCCGGAGTGGATCCCTCGACGTCGATCGACTATCCACGCCGGAAAGTGGAAGCCGAGTACCTGATTCCATTGCGTTTCGACGACGCCGTCGAGACGAAGATCACGGTCGATCGGATCGGCCGGACGTCGCTCACGCTCGCCTGGGATGTCACCTCCCGCGGGCGCGTCGCCATCCGGGGCTTGCACACGATCGTTCGAGTCGATGGCGCCGGCCGGCCGAAGGAGCTGGATGCAGAGATCGGAATCGCGCTTGGGGGCGCTGGGAGGTAAGGGGAGGGGATGCCCGAAGCCGTTGTCGTTTCCGCCGTGCGCACGCCGATTGGCCGCGCCCGCAAGGGGTCGCTCGCTGGGATGCGGCCCGATGACCTCGCCGTCGCGGCGATCGAGGCAGCGCTTGCTCGAGTGCCCACGCTCGACCGGGACTCGATCGAGGATCTTCTGCTCGGCTGCGCAGAGCCTCACGACGAGCATGGCGCAAATCTCGCCCGCCGCGTCGCCGTGCAGCTCGGCCTCGACGGGCTGCCGGGAACGACGGTCAATCGCTTCTGCGCGTCGAGCGTCCAGACGACACGGATGGCGTTTCATGCGATCAAGAGTGGTGAAGGGGACGTCTTTGTCAGCGCGGGCGTCGAGTGTGTCTCGCGATACGACCCCGAGTTGGGCATGGGGACGGGCAAGGTGGGCTCGGCACATCCCGCGTTCGCGGCCGCGCAGGCGCGAAGTGCCAGGATGGCTGAAACGGGGGACGTTTGGGTCGACCCGCGTACGCGCGGCCTGCTCCCGGACGTGTTCATCGCGATGGGCCAAACGGCCGAGAATGTGGCGAGCCTGAGGGGCGTCAGTCGCGAGGACCAGGATGCGTTCGCGGTGTTGAGTCAGAACCGCGCCGAAGCTGCGATTCACGATGGGTTCTTCGACCGCGAGATTGTTCCTGTCAAGACGCCCGACGGCGTGATCGTCGCCCGGGATGATGGACCGCGTAGCGGCACCACGATCGAACAGGTCGCAGAGTTGCAGCCCGTCTTCCGAGCAGCCGGCACCGTGACAGCCGGAAACTGCTGTTCCCTGAACGACGGCGCGGCTGCGCTTGTCGTCATGAGCGATGTCAGGGCGAATGAGCTCGACTGCCGCCCGCTCGCACGGATCGTTGCGACAGGCGTCTCGGCGCTCTCACCGGAGATCATGGGACTCGGCCCGGTCGCCGCCTCGCAGCAGGCGCTGGCCAGGGCCGGGATGACGATCGATGACATCGACTTGGTGGAGATCAACGAGGCGTTCGCCGCCCAGGTTCTCCCTTCAGCCGAGGATCTCGGTGTTGACGTCGACAAGCTCAATGTGCACGGCGGTGCAATCGCGCTCGGTCATCCGTTCGGGATGAGCGGTGCCCGTATCACCGCGACGCTTCTGAATGGGCTGCAGACGCTCGACAAGCAGTTTGGACTGGAGACGATGTGCATCGGTGGCGGTCAGGGAATGGCGATCATCTTCGAGCGGCTGAGATGAGCGCGGTCGCAGAGCGCAAGGAACGGGTGCGCACGTTCATGCAGGAACACATCTTCCCGAACGAGCGTCTGCTCCTGGACGAGGACACGGCATCCGACCGGCTCATCCGCGACCTCCAGCAGCGTGCGAAGGATGCGGGCCTCTGGGCTCCGCATTTGCCTCCGGAGGCCGGCGGGTCGGGTGGGGGGTTTCTCGAGTACGCCCATTTGAACGAGGAGATCGGCCGCAGCGTGGTAGCGCAGCTCGTCTTCGGCTGCCAGGCGCCCGATGCCGGAAACGGCGAATTGCTCCACCTATTCGGCACGCAGGAACAGCGCTCGCGCTTCCTCGATCCGCTCGTCGCCGGCGAGATCCGCTCGTTCTTCGGGATGACCGAACCCGACGCTGCCGGCTCTGACCCGACACTTCTGCAAGGCCACGCCGAACGGGTAGGCGACGAATGGGTGATCAACGCCCACAAGTGGTTCTCTACGGGCGCCGACGGCGCTGCGTTCGGCATCCTGATGGTGGTCACCGACCCGGACGCGGAGCCGCACAGGCGAGCGTCGCTCATCATCGTTCCCACCGACGTCGCGGGCTACGAACTCGTTCGGCGTGTCCCGGTCATGGGTCATGAGGGCCGAGGTTGGGGAACCCACTGCGAGACGCGCTTCACCGACGTCCGCGTACCGTTCGCGAACACGCTCGGCGACCCCGGAGACGGCTTCCGGCTCGCGCAAAAGCGGCTCGGGCCGGGCCGGATCCACCACGTCATGCGCTGGTTGGGTCAGATGCAGCGTGCGTTCGAGCTGATGTGCTCGTACGCTCTCGAACGAGAGGCATTCGGCAGCCGACTCTCCGAGAAGCAGACCATCCAGAACTGGATCGCCGAATCCGCCGCGGAGATCCATGCCTGCCGCTTGATGACGCTCGCAACAGCACGCCGACTCGATGAGGGCGACGAGGCCCGTGTCGAGATATCGCTGATCAAGTTCGCCGCGGCCCGCGTTCTCGTCGACGTCATCGATCGCGCGATCCAGGTGCACGGTGGGCTCGGCCTCACCGAGGACACCCCGCTGGCACTGATGTGGCGGACGGCACGCGGTGGCCGCATCTACGACGGAGCTGACGAGGTCCATAAGCTCGTGGTTGCCCGGCGGATACTGCGCTCGTTCGAAGAGGGCGGCGCAGAGCTCTTCCAACGAGAGGTGGCACCTTGGCGGACCTGAGCGGAAAGGTCGCGATCGTCACCGGGGCAGGACGCGGCATCGGCCGCTCACACGCGCTTGCCCTCGCCGAGGCAGGCGCACGGCTCGTCGTCAACGATCTCGGGGTGGAGCTGTCCGGTGATGGTGCGGACATCACGCCGGCCGAGCAGGTCGCAGCACAGATTCGTGCAGCCGGCGGCGAGGCCATCACCGACGGCGAAGACGTAGCGGATTTCACAGGCGCCGCACGGCTCGTACGTCGCGCAATTGACTCCTACGGTGACCTCGACATCGTCGTCAACAACGCAGGCATCCTCCGCGATCGCATGCTCGTGAACATGACCGAGCCCGAGTGGGACGCCGTCATGGCGGTCCACCTCAAGGGCCATTTCGCGGTTACCCGACACGCCGCCGACTACTGGCGCCAGCGCGCAAAGGCGGGCGACGACGTGCGGGGACGCGTGATCAACACGTCGAGCCCGTCCGGGGTCTTCGGCAACGTCGGCCAGGCGAACTACGGTGCCGCAAAGGCCGGGATCGCGGCGTTTACCGTCATCACGGCGCTTGAGCTGGCGCGCTACGGGATCACGGTGAACTGCCTCGCGCCGAACGCGCGAACCCGGATGACCGAGGAGACGTTCGACGTTGCGGCGCCCGACGGGGATTGGGATCCGTTCGACCCGGCGAACACCTCCGTCGTCGTCGTCGCGCTGTGCGCGGACGCCGCCCAGGAGATCACGGGCCAGGTCTTCCACGTCTGGGGAGGAGCAGTGAACGCTCTCCAAGGGTGGGCTCCGGGCGAGCTCTTCGACGCTCCGGGCGGCTGGCAGGCGCCGGCGTTGCTCGCGGCGATGTTGGAGCGGTTTCCGGCCGGCGTCGCGCCAAGCGGACTAATGGCAGGCATCGAGGCTGCGGGCGGACGGGCCTTCGGAAAGGCGAGTTAGCTGCTGACCTGCGGCCGGGGGTCGCCGAGTCCCAGCGAACGCCCGATGATCTCTTTCATGATCTCGTTCGACCCGGCCCAGATCTTCGTGACGCGCGCGTCTGCCCAGGCGCGAGCGACTGCGTATTCCTCCATGTAGCCGTACCCACCGTGGAGCTGGACGCAGGTGTCGATGATCCGGTTCTGCACGTCGGAGGCCCACCATTTCGCCTTGGCGCTGTCGACGTTGGAGAGCTCGCTACGCCTGGCTTCGTCGATGCACCGATCGACGTGCGTTCGCGCCACGTCGAGGAGCGTAGACGCCTCGGCAAGGGCGAAGCGGCTGTTTTGGAAGGTGCCGATCGGCCTGCCGAAGGCATGGCGGGTCTTGACGTAGTCGATGGTGAGCTCGAGGACCGCTTCGGCGTGGGCGAGGTTGACGTACGCGGTGTGAAGGCGCTCTCGCGGCAGGTTCGCCAGCATGTGCTCGAAGCCGCGATCGATCTCGCCGATGACATTCTCGTCGGTCAACTCGATCTCGCTGAACCAGATCTCTGCCGTGTCGACCTCGTGCTGGCCCACCTTCGCGAGCTTCTGGCCGACCGCGTAGCCGGGGCTGCCCGTTTCGACGGCGAACAACGTGATCGCCTGGCGGTCGCCACCCGTTCGGGCCGCGAGGACGACCAGGTCCGCGCTGGCGCCGTTCGTGATGAAGGTCTTGCTCCCGTTGAGCACCCAACCCGAGCCTCGACGCTCTGCCCGGGTCTTGAGCGCGGCAAGGTCAGAGCCGGCGTCAGGCTCCGTCATCCCGATGGCCGTCACGAGCTCGCCCGAGCAGAAACCCGGGAGCCAGCGTTCTCTTTGCTGCTCGGTCGCGAGGCTGGTCAGATACGGCGCGACTACATCGACCTGGATCCCGATCGACGAAGCGAAGCCGAGTCCCGCGCGTGCGAGTTCCTCGCAGAGCACCACGTTGAAGCGCAGATCCTCGACACCTGCGCCTCCGTAGCGCTCGGGCACGTCCAGACCGAGCAGGCCCTCGGCGCCCGCAGCGATCCAGACGCTCCGGGGTATGCGTCGCTGACTTCGGAACTCTTCGGCGCATGGAACGAGTTCCCGAGACACGAACGCCCGGACGCTCTCGCGAAACAGGTCGTGCTCATCCTCGAAGATCCTCCGGCGCATCTCAGGAGCTCGGCTCGAACCCGAGCAGCGTTTTGTCGCCGACCTCATAGAAGATCGACGTCATGCGCATTCCGGCGGCCAGCGCAGTCTCTTGTCTAAGCCGGCCGAGCAGCCGAACCCCTTCGTCCAACTCGACCGCGACGATCGTGTACGGGGTGTCGTCGACGAACGCCGGATTGAGCGGGACATGAATGACAACCCACGAATAGACGTGGCCCACGCCGGCGGACTCGACCCGCCGCCACTCGATGGAGCCGCAGTACGGGCATGTCGGCTGTGGAGGGAAAAAGAACCGGCGGCAGCCGTCACAGCATGGAAGCAAGAGCTTCTGATTGGCCAACGCCGTCCACCACCACTCGCTGTCGATGTCAGCCGGCACGTCGACGAAGCCGTGCTTGAGTGGGTCCGTCACTCGTCCACCGAGAGGACGAGCGCCGAGCCGTCCTGTAGCGCTGCAGAGGTAACGACGCAGCGGTGTGCGTCCGTGACCTGCCGATCGCCGCCCCTCCGTTGCAGTTGGAGGACAGCTTCTGTGACCGTGTTCATCCCGTGGAGGTAGCCCTCACAGAGAAGTCCTCCGTGCGTGTTGACTGGCAGTGATCCGCTGAGGCTTGTCTCGCCCGCCGAGACAAAGGCGCCCGATTCTCCACGATCGACCAGGCCAAGGCCCTCAAGTCCGAAAAGCACGACGCTGCTGAAGCAGTCGTAGATCTCGGCGAAGTCGACGTCCCGCGGACCGATTCCTGCGGACGCCCAGAGCCGGTCCGCAAGGTAGCTGTGGCAATTCCGCGACCAGTCGTCCCAACTGAAGAAGTCGCCCATGTCGAGCCCCGAGCCTGAGGGTGTGACCCAGGCTGCTCCCTGGATTACCGCCGGCGGTCGCGCGAGAGTGCGCGCGTGCTCGAGCGACGTCACCAGCACCGCGCAGGCACCGTCGACCTCGGTCGTGCAGTCGTGCGAACGGAACGGGTCGACGACGAACGGGGTCGCAAGATACTCGTCCATCGTCAAAGCTGTCCGTCGGATCGCGCGCTCGTTCTGCTCAGCGTAGGCGCGCTGTGCAAGGACGACCGCGCCGAGTTGCTCATGGGTAGTTCCGGTTTCGATCATGAATCGGCGAGCCCACAACGCGATCAATTGCGAGAAGGCTGTGAGTCCAATCGGATAGCGGTACTGGGCGGTGGATGAGCGGAACGGCTGTGAGCCGATGCGCACGCCGCTCCGTCCGTTGAGGGCCCGGAAGACGAGGACGTTCTTCGCGACGCCCGACGCGACGGCGAGCGCGGCGAGGGCGACCGCGTAGCAGGGCGCCTGACCGCCGAGGTTCAGGTCGATTGCGTACCGCAACTCGCGACGGCCGAGTGCGGTCGCGACGCTCTGAACGGGCACGGAGTCGTCGAACAGGCTGTAACTGACGATGCCGTCAACATCCGCTGCATCAACGCCGGCATCGTCGAGGGCTGCTCTGCAGGCGGTGGCGGCGAGGTTGAGGACGCTGAGGCCCGAGGCCTTGGTCAACTCCGTATAGCCGACCCCGACGACCGCGGTAGTGCCGAGAAATGAAGGCCGCTCGCGCACCTGGACGCTCTCGGCTAGCCGAAATCCGGCCGGCGCTTCTCCGCGAACGCGTTCAAGCCTTCGAGCGAATCGCTATGTGTCAAGCAATACGAGACGGCGCGCTCACGCTCAAGACGGAGCGCATCATCGACCCCCGTCCCAGATGCGAGCCCGGCGTTGATGACGTACTTGATGTTCTCGACGCCGATTCGACTCTTCGCGGCAATAGCCTCGGCAAACGCCAGACCCTCGGTCAGGAGCGCGTCGTCGGGCACGACGCGGGTGACAAGACCCCAGTCCAAGGCTTCCCGCGAGCTCAGGAGACGTCCGGAGAGGATGAGGTCGCGGGCCCGGAACGGCCCGATGACCCGCGGCAGCAAGGCAAGTGACCCGGCGCCGCCCATCTGGCCGTAGTTCAGGTGGGCGTCGCCGATCTGGGCCGACTCCGCGGCCCATGCGAAGTCGCAGCCGAGGAGGATCTCGAGTCCGCCGGCCGCCGTAAGGCCGTTCACGAGTGCGATCACCGGCTTGCGGACGTACCTCAAGCAGGCGACGAAGTCGGAGTACTCGTCGAGGAAGCGTGGGAAACGGACGGGGTCGCGCTGGAGCTCCAGGTAGCCCTTGAGATCGCCGCCGGCGCTGAACGCTCTGCCTCGGCCCGTCAGGAGGATCGCTCGCACGTCGTCGTCGTCGCTGAGGGCGTCGATCGCTGCCCGGAGTCCGCGGAGCATCTCCCAGTTCACGGCGTTGAGCTGCTCCGGCCGATTCATCGAGACGATCGCCGCACAGCCCCGAGCGTCGCTCGACTCAGCCCACTCGACACGCTCGGTCTCGACATACGGCGTCCCCGTCTCGATCACGCCGTCTCCTCCGTCCCATGCGCCGTCGAGCCGTAGCCGACTCCGACCCGGTTCTGAGAGGACGAGGCTGGGGCTCGATGCTTTGCCGGACGAACGATCATCATTCGCTCCTGATATTATCAAACGACCATTTGATTGCTAAGTCTGATTTTCAACTTAGCGTCGACGTTTCAGTCCTGCGGGAGCATCGCATGCAGATCGGCTTTTCAATGGGACATGCGCAAGCGGGGACGAGTCCGCGTGATCTGATCGACCTTGCCTGCGAGGCGGACCGGCTCGGCTTCCACTCGGCGTGGACGGCGGAGGCCTGGGGTACTGATGCGGTGACGCCACTCGCCTGGCTTGGGGCGCTCACCGAGCGCATCCGACTGGGAACTGCGGTTATGCAGATCCCGGCGCGCACGCCCGCCAACGCGGCGATGACCGCTGCGACCCTCGATCTGCTCTCCGGCGGGCGATTCATCCTCGGCCTCGGCAACTCCGGCCCGCAAGTGGTTGAGGGCTGGCACGGCCAAGAGTGGGGCAAGCCGCTCGAAAAGCTCAGGGAGTACGTAGCGATCGTCCGGGCGGCGATTCGCAGCGAGCGCCTCGAGCACCACGGCACTCACTTCGACATTCCGCTCACGGGTGGAACCGGTCTCGGGAAGCCACTGCAGTTGATGGTCCGGCCGGTCAGAGCAGACCTTCCGATCTATCTCGCGGCGATCTCGCCGAGGGCGGTCGAGCTCGCGTTTGAAATCGGTGACGGCTGGCTGCCGATCTTCTGGTCGCCCGAGCGAGCGCACGAGGTATTTCCGCTCGACCGACGCCGCCCCGGATTCGAGATCGCACCGTCCGTGCGGGTTGCGCTCGGGGACAACATCGCGGCGCAGCGCGAATCGCTCAAGGAGTACTTCGCGTTCTACATCGGTGGAATGGGCGCCAAGTCGCAGAACTTCTACAACGACCTCGCCGTTCGGTACGGGTACGAGGCGGCAGCGCGGACGATCCAAGATCTCTTCCTGGAGGGAAAGCGAGACCAGGCGGCTGCGGCGGTACCGGACACGCTCGTCGATGAGTTCGCCCTCGTCGGGCCGCGAGAAAGGATTCGTGACCGATTGTCGGCCTGGCGTGAGTCGGGCGTCACAACGCTGCTCGTCGCGACCCGAGACTCCGAAACCTTGCGCGCTGTAGCCGAGATCGGCCTCTGACCTCCGTTTGGAAAAGGTCAGGGCGCGGAAAGTAGACGTCCGCCCTGTGCGGCCTTGGGGCTGTAGGCCAACGTGGCCCACGCGGCAAGCACCGCGTGGGCCACTGCGAAGCGCTGTGTCGAGTTCGTCGACGGACAGCCTCGGAGCGCCCGCGCCCCGGGTGCCGCCTCTCGCCGTTCAGGCGCCGCAGGGTCGCCAGCGAGCTACCTGTTCGCCGCTACTCGCCGTCTTTCTCTTCAAGCTCCTCGTACCAGATGTCGAACGATCCGTTGGTGATCTCCATCACCGTCCAGCCGTTCTCGCTGTACGCAGGGCCGTGAAAGACGCCGGCGGGGATCATCCGGTACGAACCGGCCGTGAGCGTGATCGGGTCCGTGAGGTAGTCGGTGACGACCTCGCCCTCGAGGATGATGCCCTGCTGGTCGAACGAATGCGCCTCGCGACGCTCACTGCGGTAGCCAGCAGGTATCCGCGCGACGTACGTCATTGCGCCGGTCTCCGGATCGTGAGCGAGGATGCAGCCCACGGCGCCGCTCGCGTGCTCGGCGGCGTCGTCGCCGCCGCCGAGGAGCCTCTCGATCGGCTGCCAGTCGAGTTTGTCGAGGTCAAGGCGAGTATGAAGGTTGGTGGAATACGCCACGGGAGCCTCCTGGGTCGGTTACGAAAGGCGGAAGCCAGCCTAGCGCAGGCCAGGCTTGTTTACAAACAATCGTTTGGTGGTTTTGACAAAACCCTGGCGGCGGTGCCGAGCCCGTCAGTCGCGGTCGTGCTGACGAGGTGGCGTCGCAGCGGCCGGGTCGGTGGGCGGCGGAGCACTCATCCAACCGCGACCTCCGGCCGCAGGAGGGAGTCACCTCTCAGTTGTGTGCGAGTTGGGTGCTCAACTTCGTGCGCATACGGGCTGTTCAGGCGCCGAGTTCGAATGACGTGCGGAGATTTTCGGTTGTTCCAGTCTCGGCGGCGCGGTAGCCAGATTCGATGATCTCGATCACATGCCGGGCGTGTTCGGCGGTGACTCGGGTCGGGGCGTCGTCCCTAACCCAGTCCACGAGTTGCATGACGTCTTCGTAGACGTGGGATTCAGGAATCGTTCGATGTTGGCCGACGACGTGGGGGAGAACCCGCATCTGGGCGTCCCAGTCTGTCACCGGGAACGCTGTTGTTTCCTCGTCGCCGGGGAATTCGAATCGTTCGCCGTTGAGGAGGACTCCATCGATCGTGCCGCGCGTACCAAAGTAGACTGCTGCGCCGAACTGTTCGGAGATCGAGCCGGCCGCGGTGCCGTGCACAACTGCAAAGCGGCTGTCTCCGAAGTCGACGAGGAGGATCGTGTTGTCGTCGGCTTCGGTCGCGATGGCAACGCCTTCGAAGAGGTGCTCTCGGATCCGGACCCCGGACATCGCTGAGACGCGGAGCGCCGGGCCGAGGACACTCGTGAGTTGGTGGAGGGCATAGACGGTCATGTCGTACATCGGTCCTCCGCCGGGCGTTTGGAAGTACCACGCCGGATTGATCGTCGCGCCGCCCGGCGCGTTCAAGCGTTCCGGCTCGTCTTGCTCGTGGTAGTTCTCGAACGCGCCTCCACAGATCGCCCAGGCGAGGTCGCCGATCGCTCCCTGCTCGATGAGTTCGCGCGCCCGTCGAAGTTGGGGGCGAAGGATCTCGCCAGGGGATGCGACGAGCCGAAGACCATTTGCGGCCGCCAGGTTGATCAGCTTGTCGGCTTCCTCGACGGTAGTACAGAGCGTCTTATTGACGTGCACGTGCTTTCCGTGTTCGAGCGCGAGTCGGCAGTGCTCATAGTGCAGCCCGATCGGTGAGGCGATCGTCACCGCGTCGATCGTCGGGTCACTGAGAAGTTGCTCGACATCGGGATACGCACCGGGTATCCCGTACTGAGTGGCTGTCGCACGGAGGCGATCTGTGACCGGGTCGCAGATCGCTCGTAGACGAATCTTGTCGTGCGTATCGGGCTGGCTGAGGTGCGGGAGGAGGCCACGCAGCGCGAGCGCTCCAACTCCGACAATGCCGAGACCTAGCGGCTGTGCCATCTACGGACGGGCTCCTTCTGATCGATGATGGAAGGACTCAACGGTCGGGCTCACGCACCGGCGAGGCCGCCACCGTCGACAATCAATGGTGCGCCTGTCATGAAGCTCGCCTCGTCCGAGACGAGGAACAGGACACAGTTCGCAATCTCGCGCGGGTCGGCGATCCGGCCGAGCGGATTCGACTTCGCGTACTCAGCACGCATCGCCACCGGGTCTGCTTCCCGGGCGAGGAAGGTGTCGGTGAGCGCTGTGTCGACGACCCCAGGGCAAACACAATTGACTCGGATGTGTCGCGGTGCGAGTTCGAGCGCGAGTGAGCGGGTGAGCTGAAGCAGCGCGGCCTTCGACGCGCTATAGGCCGCCGCATTGATCCGCGGCAGAATCCCGTTCCCGGAGCCCATGTTGACGATCGCACCGCCGTCGTTCATCAGCGGGATAGCCGCGCGACAGAGCTGGAAGACCCCCGTCACGTTGACCTGGAACGCCGCGTTCCAGACGTCATCAGACGTTTCGACGACAGGCGGCTCGCTGGGTTCGTCGACCCCTGCGTTGTTTGAGAGTGCGTCGATCGGGCCTAGCGCGTCGTGGGCTGCGCGTAGTCCGTCGGTGATCTGATCGGGTTTCGTCTGGTCGAGTTGAAGCGTCAGCGGGGTGATACCTGTTACTTCGCGGACGAGGGCGGCGGTGTTCTCGGCGTGCGACCGCGTCCGTGAGCTGACTGCGAGGGTGGCTCCTTCTTCGGCGAGTCGGACGGCGACCGCACGTCCGATACCCGATCCGGCTCCCGTGACGAACGCGACCTTGCCCTCAAGGCGTCCCATTGTCACCCGCTCCTCGCGCGATGTGCTGTCTGTTCGTCGCCGGCACGCGTCAGCGTCGCGCGGAACTGGTAGCGATCCGCACGGTAGGTGATCTCCCCGATCTCGACCAGACGGCCGCGGGCGTCGTATGACATGGTGGTACAGACGATCAGTGGCGCGCCGACCGCGACGGCGAGCCTTTCGCTGGCTGTTTCTCCTGCTGAGATCGCACTGACGACGACGTCGGCAACCACCGGAGCAGCGTCGGCCTCGGCGAGCGCGGCATAGATCGAGCCGTCCGCGAAGTTCATCTTCGTCAGGCTCGGTGCGAGGGAGATCGGTATTCGCGTCCGATCCACCGCTACAGGGTTCGAGTCGAGCAGGCGTAGGCGCTCGAGTTCGAAGACGAGATCCTCGAAGTCCGTTGCGAACACGCCCGCCTCCTCGGCTGTCGGCAGGCGGAGTCCCTCGTTGAGCACCTGCGCGGACGCGGTGAGTCCTCTGGCCGCGGCGAGCTCGGTGAAGCTCATCAAGGCGTTGGGCGGTTCAGCTAACGGCCCATCGCTGACGAACGATCCGAGTCCGACCGTCGATTCGACGACGCCTTCGGTGACGAGGCGCCGCATCGCGCGCCGGACCGTCGCGCGGCTTACGCCGAGCTGTTCGCAGAAGCTCCGCTCGGTCGGTAGGCGGTCGCCAGGTTTGAGGCGCCCGCTCTTGATCGCATCGGAGATGGCGTCATAGACCTGGAGGTAGAGGGGGTCGGGCGCAGCAGCGATTTGGGCGGTGGTAGCGAGACGCGGGCCGCTATTCATCAGGCCGCCTCCGCGAAGGAACTGGAGGCGGTGAGCGCTGCTCCAACGACACCCGCTCGGCTTCCGAAGGAGCTTCGAAGGAACGGCAGCTGGCAGGTGTCCGAAGCCCAGATGTGTGACCTCGCTGAATTCTCGAGTTCTGCCCAGTACGACTCGGCATTGAGCGCTAGTCCGCCTCCGACTACGACCGCTTGCGGGTCAAGCAGGTTGACTGCGAACGCGATTGCCGCGCCCGCCGCTCGCCCGCCACGTTCGATTGATTGCCGTGAGTGGGTGTCACCGGCGAGGGCCGAACGTGCCACGGCAGCCGCAGACGGCGCGCCCAGTTGGAGGGCGATTCCTGTTCCGCCGGCGATCTGTTCGCTGGCGGGTGGTCCGGCGCCGATCAGGATGGCGTTTCCGCGCGCACCGGCATAAGGGACTCCGTCCAGCACGAGGCATGAGCTGAGGCCGCTGCCGGCGTTGACATACAGGAAGCTCGCAAGGCCCTGGCCAGCGCCATGGAGCGCCTCTGCGCGTGCCGCGGCGCGGACGTCCGACTCGATCTGGGTTGGGCCGATGTGGGCGAACGCTCCCGGAATGTCGAGGTTGCGCCAGTCGATCGAGACGTGACTGGTGATCTCTCCCTCGAGGTTGACGAGTTCGCAGACGCCGATACCGACAGCTGCGACTTCGTGATCCGATGCCAGACGATCGGCCTCTCGCACGCAGTCAGCAAGTATGGCGTCCCCGCCGCGCTCGGCCGCAGTCTCGACCGTGCTCGCTGAGAGCACGAGAGCGTTCTCGGGGTCGACGATTGCGAATGCGAGCTTCGTCGCGCCGACGTCGACCCCGAGAACTGGCCTCAAGCTCTCCACGCAGGTGCGACGCCGAAGATCGCTTTCACGATTCCGTCGCTGATGTTGTGGTACTCGTGCTCTGTCCCTTGCGGACAGTAGAAGCCATCGCCCGGGTTCAGTTCGAGCCACTCGAGTGACCCGTGGTGTGAGGTGCGCACGTTGAGCACACCTTCGAGAACGTAGAGGCATTCGTCGCCGCCGTGGCTCTCAGGTGCGCTTCGCTTGCCGGGTAGCAGGCTCAGGGTGCCGACGGTGAGATGCTCAGTACTGACAACGATCCCGACGAGAGCGTCACCGTCTCGGCGCCAAAGAAAGTCGCTGACGCGGCGATGGTGAAGCGTCGCATCGGGCAGCGGCTTCGACCACGTCCCGAGCAGGCTGTCGTCCCCGTAGCGTGATTCCTCGAGCAGGGGAAGTGTTTGCGCGTATTTGCGGGACGTTCCGGTTGAGGGTGGAGGGGCGAAGAATTCGAGAACGCGTAGCTGCGTCAGGCTGTCCGAGAAGATGTGATGCCAGGTGTCGCGACGGAACAGCACGGCTTCCCCGGGCTCGACGACACGGACCTCGCCGACCTCGGGGTTTGCGAGCACGAGCCTTCCCTGGAGGACGTAGTACGTCACGTCCGCTCCGAAGACAGTTCGGTGCGCGTTTGAGTGGAGACACTTTCCGCCCGGTGGGAGCGCGTATACCAGCATGTGGAGCTTGTCTGTGGAGGCGTAGATCCAGTCGGCCACCTCGCCCGATCCGTCGTCACCCCAGAGGTACCTCGTCACGTCCGCATATGGAATCGCAGCCGGGCCGTCGAAGGTCGGCCGCGGCGATCCTGTCGCGACTACGTCGGCAAGCGGCGGGTCGGGTTGCTGAGGCTCGGCTCGGATGGTCATTGGGCCGACAGTGAACCGACTTTTCTCGTGCTCGTCAAGCCCAATCAGATACCAAAGTGCTCTAGACAGAGATCCAATCAGGCGTTATGCTCGCCACTTCTCGGAGGGCCGCTAGTCCCCGACGAGCGTTCTTACCCCCAAAAGGAGGGTTGTCGGAATGTCGAACGATGAGTGGCAGCGAGGGTTCACGCGGCGCGAAGTACTTGCGCGTGGCGCGGCTCTCGGCCTAGCCGCGGGCGCAGCCGGTGCAATGTCCGGGCCGGCAGGGGCCGCACTTCGCGCTGCCGGCGCTACGCCGAAGCCGAAGCTGGGCGGGACGCTTCGGGTTGCGCTGCCGGGTGGGAGCGCCAGCACCGACAACCTCGACCCAAACAGCGCTGGCGGCTCGCCGGAGCTGTTCCAGTCGGCCCGTGAGCTTAGCTTCTCGAAGCTCACGGACATCCAGCCCGACGGCAGCTATGCGTTGCAACTGGCCGAGTCGCTCGAGCCGAACGCCAACGCCACCGTGTGGCAGGTGAAGCTCAAGAAGGGAGTCGAGTTCCAGGACGGCCAACCCCTCACGGTCGACGATGTCATCTGGACGTTCAAGAAGATCCTCGCCGGCGCGAACGGCGCTTACGGCGCAGCCGCCGGCAACATCAGCATGGTCGACCCGACGGGCTTCAAGAAGATCGACAGCCATACGATGACGGTAAAGCTGATCCGGCCCTGGTCGGACATGGCCTCAGCATTCGGCCAGCGCTACCTGTCGATCGTCAAGAACGGTTCGCAAGCCCCCTACACGCTTCAGAACTTCATCGGCACAGGCGCGTTCAAGCTGACGAGTTGGACGCCCGGCGCGCACTACACGTACAAGAAGAACCCCAACTACTTCGAGTCGGGCAAGCCGTACCTGAACGGCCTCGACATCGTCGGCATCCCCGATCCCGTCGCCCGGGTGAATGCCCTCGTCGCCGGCCAGGTCGACGCCATCGCCAGCGTTCCGGCACCGCAGGTCGCCGTCCTCAAAGGCGCGGGCCGCAACATCATCGTCAATCCCGGCGGCTCGTGGGACCCGCTGATCATGTTCACCGACACCGCGCCGTACAACGATCCGCGCGTCCGCAAGGCGATGAAGCTACTGATCGACCGCCAGCAGGCCGTCAAGTCGGCCGTATCAGGCTACGGAGAGATCGGCAACGATCTCTTCGCTCGGCACGACCCGCTCTACGACTCGTCGATCCCGCAACGGCAATACGACCCAGAGCAGGCCGCCTCGTTGTTGAAGGCCGCGGGCAAGAGTGGGCAGCAGTTCACGCTCTGGACAACTGACGCCATCTCCGATGCGCAGTCACTGGCCCTGGTTTTCGCGCAGGGGGCGAAGAAGGCCGGCATCAAATTGAACCTCCAGACGGCGCCGGCGGCGACGTTCTGGGACACCACCTGGGGTGTGCAGCCCTTCACGTTCAGCTCCTGGGGCTACCGACCCTTCTACGCGCAGTGGTTGCAGTCGTATGTCTCGTACAACGCGCAGGAGACGCGCTGGCACGACTCGAGCCAGGCCAGGGCGTCACGGATGGTCTACAAGGCCGCCGCCACCTCGGACACCGCGAAGCAGAGGCAGCTCACCGCGGATGCCCAGCAGTTGATGTGGGACGACGGCGGGTACATCATCCCGTACTTCATCCAGACGATCGACGCAACGACATCGCATGTACACGGGGTCGTGCCCCATGTCTTCCCGTTCCTCAGCTGGTATCAAATGTGGAACTTCTGGCTCGACTGAGCCACAATCGGTGAGCATCGACGCAGCGCGCAAAGCAAACGACTGATGGCACGCCTGGTCGGGTTACGGCTCCTCGCGGGGCTGGCCACGCTTCTCGCTGCGTCGATACTCATCTTCGCTGTCATCCAACTCCTCCCCGGTGACGCCGCAACGGCGGTTCTTCAGCAGCAGGCGTCGAACAAGAAGGCACTTGCTGCACTACGGCACTCCTACGGCCTCGATCGTCCGGCGCCGATCCGTTACCTCAAGTGGATCGAAGGGGCTGTCCGGGGCGACTTCGGTAGGGCGCCCGCGAGCGGGGTTCCGGTCACGACGCTGATCGGAACCCCGCTCCGCAACACCGGCATTCTGTTGGCGGTCACGCTGGTGCTAATGCTTCCGCTGGCGATCGTGATCGGCGCCGCCTCGGCCCTGCGACGCCAAGGCTGGCTGGACGGGGTCGTGCAGACGATCGTTCTGGTGTTGGCGTCGCTGCCATCGTTTGCTGTCGGCATCGTTCTGATCCTGACGTTCGCCTTCCTCTGGAAGGTTTTTCCGGCGGTGTCGTTGACGATCACACCGCGGAGCCTCGTCCTCCCCGTCGCTACGCTCGTGCTCGGCTGGGTGCCGCTGACGGCACGCATGGTGCGGGCGGGCGTCGTCGGGGTTCTCGACTCCGACTACGTACAGATGGCGCGGTTGAAGGGAATGCCGGAGCCGTCCGTGGTCAGGCGGCACGTCCTGCCGAACGCGCTGGTGCCGGCCGTCCAGGCGTTCGCTCTCACCGCGGCCTCGATGCCCGCCGGGATCGTGATCGTCGAGTATCTCTTCGCGTTCCAAGGGATCGGCTACACGCTCGTGCAGGCGGTCGAGAACCGCGACACGGCAACGGTCGAGGCGATCACGCTGATCTTGGTGGTCGTCTACATCGTTGCGAACCTCCTGTCCGATGTCGCGACGGTAATGCTGACGCCCCGCCTCCGAACACAGACGTTGGGTTGAAGTGAGGATCTCGTTCAGGCGCATTGGCCGGGCAGTAGGTAGCTGGTGGTCCGACCTGACGGTGACCGCGCGTGTCGGGGTCGTCCTGCTCGCGCTGCCGCTCGCGGTCGCTGCCTTCGGGCCATTCTTCGCCCCGTATCCGCCCGATCAGATCAGCGGCTCAGCGTACGGAGCGCCTTCGTTGCACCATCCCCTTGGGCTCGACTTCGTCGGTAGGGATGTTCTGAGCCGGTTTCTGTGGGGCGGTCGCACGTCAATTCTCATCGCCCTCGTCGGTACCTCCGTCGGCTATGCGATCGGGATCCTCGTCGGCGTCGTCTGCGCATACCGCAGCGGCTGGGTTGACGAGCTTGCGGGCCGCGTGACCGACCTCGTACTTGCGTTTCCCGCCCTGATCCTGGCACTCCTGCTCCTGGCCGCGTTCGGCACGAGTATCGAACTGGTGGTGGTCGCGATCATCGTTACGACCGCGCCGGGAGCGATGCGGATCTCGAGAGCCGCCTCCCTCGAGATCGTCGACCTGCCTTACGTCGAAGCCGCGAAGGCACGAGGTGAGGCAATCTCGTACATCGGCCGGCGCGAAATCCTGCCGAACATCCGCCGCCCGCTGCTCGCTGACTTCGGTCTGCGGCTCACCGCCGCGATCCTGCTTGTCGCTGCCCTGAGCTTCCTCGGCCTCGGGCTCAAGCCGCCGGCTGCCGACTGGGGGCTGATGATCGGCGAGAACCGGGTGGCGCTGACAATCCAGCCGTGGCCAGTCGTCGTGCCCGTTCTGGCGATTGCGTTCATCACAATCGGGATCAACCTGACCCTCGACGGCTACCGTCGCCGCACCGGCATCTGGCGTTCCGGGGATTCGGCAGGGGAGGTCCGTGTTGTCTGAGCAGAACGGGCTCGATCAGCACGGCCTAGTAGTCGAGGGTCTTCGGGTCGACGCGATCGAAGCACACGTCGACATCGTCTCCGAAGTCTCGTTCTCGGTGCCGCGCGGCGCGGCGCTAGGCATCGTCGGCGAGTCGGGAAGCGGTAAGACGACGGTCGCCATGGCCCTGCTCGGCTTCGCGCGCGCAGGGACGGAAATCGTCTCGGGCGAGGTGCAGGTCGGCCGCCACGACGTGCTCGGGCTCGAAAACGCGCCACTCCGGGACGTCCGTGGCCGCCTCATCTCGTACGTGCCCCAAAACCCGTCTCGCGCCCTCTCGCCCGCGATGCGCATCGGCGCACAGCTGACCGAGATGCTCAATGCGCACCGCCCCGACCACACGGAACATCACGAGTTGCTCCGGCGTGCCTGGGCTGACGCCCAGCTGGAGGACGATCGTGAGCTCATGCGTCGCTATCCCCACCAGTTGAGTGGCGGCCAGCAGCAGCGGGTGGCGATCGCGATGGCGCTCGTCTGTGAGCCGTTAGTGGTCGTAATGGACGAGCCCACGACCGGGCTTGACGTGCTCACGCAGCAACGCCTGCTCAAGGTGATCAGCGGTCTGCGGGAACGGCGGCGGACGAGCATCGTCTACGTGAGCCACGACCTCGGAGTCGTGCGCAACCTCGTCGACCATGTCGCGGTCATGTACGCCGGCAGGATTGTCGAGCACGCGCCCACCGACGCGCTGTTCCAGGACCCGCAGCACCCCTATACGCGGCGGCTGCTCGAAGCGATTCCGCGCGTCCGGCGCCGTACCGGGCGACTGCGCGGCATCGACGGCCACGCCGTGGAGCCGTGGAACCGCCCCGGGGGTTGCCCATTCGCGCCCCGCTGCGACTACCGGGTCGAGCGCTGCGATGTGGACATGCCACCCATCACTAGCGCCACCGGCATGCGCTCGGCGCGCTGCTGGCGCCTCCGCGAACTGCGAGCAGTCGAGCCAGCCACACCGACAGGGCGCAGACGCGCTGGGTCGGCTGGTGCGCCGTTGCTGAGCGTTCGCGGCCTCGTCGCCGGGTACGCCGTCGGCGGAGCGCGGTTCCGTGGCCGACGCGCCACGAAGATCGCCGTCGACGGGATTTCGTTCGATCTCGCACAGGGAAGCTGTCTGGCAGTCGTGGGGGAGAGCGGGAGCGGCAAGACGACCCTTGCCCGCTGTCTCGCCGGCCTGCACGAACCGACCGGCGGAGAGATCAACTTCGCCGGCGCGCGGCTCGAGCGAGCAGCGCGCCATCGAGAGGCCGCTGTCAGGAGGCGCATCCAGATCGTCTTCCAGGACCCCGACGGCTCCCTCAACCCAAGCATGACCGTCGGTGAGATCGTCAGTCGTCCGCTGGATCAGTTCTTCCCGGGGGCGAAGGCCGACCAGCGAAGACGGGTCGGCGAGCTTCTGGAACGCGTCCGTCTCTCGCCGTCGATAGCCTCGCGGATGCCACGCGACCTGAGTGGTGGCGAGAAGCAGCGCGTAGCGATCGCCCG
The DNA here is from genome assembly GCA_964468985.1 of uncultured Gaiellales bacterium. GTDB lineage: Bacteria > Actinomycetota > Thermoleophilia > Gaiellales > Gaiellaceae > PALSA-600. The sequence continues at coordinate 49,928 of CAYXXE010000001.1, forward strand.
CGCGATCGCCCCACAGCCCGACCTCCTCATCTGCGACGAGGTCACGTCCGCACTCGACGTAGCAGTGCAGGCCAGCATCCTCGAACTTCTCGATGATCTCCGGCTGTCGGCCGGCATGTCGCTCGTCTTCGTCACCCACGACCTCGCGGTCGTGCGCACGATCGCCGACTCTGTGCTCGTCATGAGCGGAGGCCGGCTCTGCGAGTTCCGCGAGAGCGAGGCGCTCTTTACAAACCCTTCGGACGACTACACCAGACAGCTCCTGAACGCCGCACCCGACCTCAACGACGGTGACTACCCCGGATGGGCAGCCGCCGGAAGTCACGAACTGGAAGGAACGCTCGCGTGACAGAACGCAACTTCAAGCACGAGCCCGCAACGAGCGGGCTGCGGATCAGCTCGGTCGAGACATTTCTCGTAGCGCCCCAGTGGCTCTTCGTTCGCATTCGCACCGACGCCGGCATCACCGGCTGGGGCGAAGCCGGGGTGCAGATGCGTGCACGCTCGGTGCAGGCCGCGATCGGGCATTTCGTCGATTACCTCGTCGGCAGCGATCCGTTGCGCATCGAGGAGCATTGGCATGTCCTGCGTCGTTCGGGCTTCTATCGCGACGGGGCGATTCTCTCGAGCGCGCTCGCGGCAGTAGACGAGGCTCTCTGGGACATCGCGGGCAAGTACTACGGCGTGCCCATCCATCAACTTCTCGGAGGGCCTGTCCGCGACCGTGTCCGGGCGTACGCCTGGATCGGAGGCGACGACCTCTGCGACTTCAGCGAGGCTGAGATCGTTGAGGAGACGCAGCAGCGCATCGGCGAGGGCTTCTCCGCGTTCAAGCTCACGCCCGCGAAGGCATTCGCGATCGACACCCCTGCAGCCGGGCACGAGGTCGTCTCCCGCATCGCGGCGCTCCGGGACGCCGTTGGGCCAGAACGAGATATCGCGCTCGACGTGCACGGCCACTGGACGAACGCGAATGCGAAGCGGATGCTTCCCCTGCTCGAGCCCTACGAGCTGTTGTTTGTCGAGGAGCCGCTCCTGCCAGAGCATCTCCACCTCCTGCGCGACCTGGCGGCATCGACGAGCCTACCGCTCGCGACGGGCGAACGGCTCTACAGCCGCTGGGACTTCCGCGAGGTTCTCACATCCGGCTTGGCCGTTGCTCAGCCAGATGTCTCGCAGGCCGGCGGCATATCCGAGACGCGGAGAATTGCGGCGATGGCCGAGGTCTACGACGTCACCGTCGCCCCCCATTGCCCGCTTGGCCCGATCGCGCTGGCCGCGTCGCTGCAGATCGACTTCGCGACACCGAATATCCTCATCCAGGAACAGTCGATCTCCCATTTCGGAGACGCATTCCTCGACTACCTCGTCGACCGGTCCGTCTTCGAGCTGCGCGACGGCCATTTCCAACGCCCAACGGGACCAGGTCTCGGCATCGAGGTCGACGAACGAGCAGTCGAGGAGGCGGGCAGGCTCGGGCATGATCGCCAGAACCCGATTTGGCGTCACAGTGACGGCTCCTACGCCGAGTTCTAACGATCGTGAGCAACGCCCCCGGCGCCTGCCGGAATCGATGCGACCCCGTGTCGTTCACCTGAATGACGGAACCTCTTGCCGACGATCGTCAGGATCGCGCCTCGGCGCGGCGCGGTCTGTTCGTCGTCGTTTCGGCATACGCGATCGTCTTCGCAGCGGAGCTGCCCTACCAGGCGGTGCTCCCGCTCCTACCGACGCTGGCTCACTCTCTTGTGCTTTCGAAGATCGAGACGAGTGCACTGGTAGCGGCGCCCCCGGCGGGCGTTCTCGCAGCGTCTCTGCCGATCGCCCGAGTCGCTGAACGCTGCGGTACAAGACCAGTCGTCCTCGCCGCCGGCCTGGGAGTCGTCGTGACGTCCCTCGCCCAGGCGGCCGCGAGAGGATTTTGGGAGTTGCTTGCTGCACGAATCGTCCTTGGCTTCGCGCACGCGGGAGTTTGGATCGCAGCGCCGGTATTGATCGCAGGCGCGGCAAGCGATGCCCGTCGAGTCTCTGCGATCGCGGCGAACATGTCGGTAGGTGCGCTGGGCGCCATCGTTGGGCCGGCGATGGGAGGTTTTGTCGGGGAACGGTACGGCGTTCGGGCTCCCTTTGCGGTCGCGGCGGTTGTCGGCTTGGCCGCGTTAGCGGCCTTCGTCTTCGCCGTGCGTGGCGGCACAGGCGGACGCGGCGAAAGCTTGCCGGGTTCCGCGCCTCGCGCAACGTCGGCGTTCCGGCTGCTCGCCGTCCCACGCGTGCGTGCTGCGGTGGCTCTCACGCTCCTCGCAGCACTCGTCGGAAACGTGATCAGCTTCCTGGTCGCACTACGCCTCGGCTCAAACGGAGTCTCACCCTCCACCATCGGCGTCGTCTTTGCCTCCGCTTCAGCCGTCCTGCTGCTCGGCAGCGTTGGTGTCGTGATCCTGGGCTCGAAGGTTGTCGGAGTCGGGGTGGGCATAGCCACCGCGGCCGTCCTGGCAGGATCGATCATCGTCGTCATCGTCTCGCACGCGACCGGCCCTGTGATCGCGTTCACGATTGCCAAGTCCCTCTTTGTCGCCATCGTCTACACGATCGCCTATCCGATCGCCGCAGGATCCGGGGGCCTAGGTGCGGCCGGGGCTCTCGGATTGGTTTCAGTTGCCTGGGGCGTTGGGGCGATCTGCGGCCCTCTTGCCGCAGGCGCACTCCTAGGCCCCTTCGGCGAACGTGCAACCTACGGGGTCTTCCTCGTCGTCGCGCTTGCGATTGTGGGTGCAACGATAGTCGACTGGCTCGGCGGTCCCAGATTCGGCGTTGGGCTAGGCGAGGAGAGTTGACTTCCTCGAACCCCCGCAGTATCGGCGCTCGCGCGGCGATCCGTGTATGGATTGAGGCAGGGCATCGGCGCCATTCCGCGATCGCAGCGGCGGTGCGGCTCGGAGGTGGCGAGGTTGTCTCTCTCGATCGGGCTGAAGCGATCATCTGGGCCGATGATCGTCCGGCGGATCTTCGGGCCGTGCTCCACCGGGGCATCAAGTGGGTGCAACTGTCCTCAGCGGGGATCGAAGACTGGCTTGCTGCCGGTGTCATCGACGATCGGCGCCGATGGACCGCCGCAACTGGCGTTTACGCGCGCCCGATCGCCGAGTACTTGATCGCCGCCATTCTTGCTGCGGCAAGAAGGCTCCCGCTGCATGTCAACTCGCGGAACTGGAAGTCGCTCGAGGCCCAGACCCTTGACGGAGCGACAGTGGGGATCATCGGCGCCGGGGGGATCGGCTCGGCGCTGATCAAGTTGCTCCAGCCATTCGACGCAAGGACGATCGCGGTGACGAGGACGGGCCGACGCGTTCCCGGCGCTGATACATCTCTCGGCCCGGACGACATCGACATCGTCGTCGCGGCAAGCGACTTCCTCGTTCTCGCTGCTCCCGACACCGGCGCAACCCGGGGCATGCTTGGTGCAGCGCGCCTTGCCAAGATGCGCCCCGACGCGTGGCTCATCAATGTCGGGAGAGGAACCGCCGTCGATACCGCGGCCTTGGTGGCCGCGCTCGAGCGAGGGCAGATCGGCGGCGCCATCCTCGACGTGACCGATCCGGAACCACTTCCCGATGACCATCCGCTCTGGCGGCTCCCCAACGCCGTCATCACCGCGCACACAGCCAGCACCCCCGCCCTCGGCGCCAAGGCGCTCACCGACCGGGTCGAGGAGAACGTCCGACGCTTCCGGTCGGGTGAACCCCTTCTCGGTCAGATCGAACTCAGCCGTGGGTACTAGACGCGTCGGCGCTGTTATCCGTTCGAGTGTGCGAGGCGCTCGAGCGGGACGCTCACCAAGATCAGGACCCCGCCGAGTATCTCGACTGCGGTCAGGTGTTCGGAGAGAAGGATCAGGGCGACAATGACGGCGAGAAAGGGTTCGAGGTTCGCGAATAGAGAGGCACGGGCCGGCCCCACCTTTCCGATCGCGCTGTACCAAAGGATGTTGGTCAGGAAGAGCGGGCCGACCACGGCGAAGCCGAGGATGACCCAGACGGCTGTCGGAAGCGTCCAGGATTGGTGTGAGACTTGTGTTGCGCTTGTTGCGATGAGGGGGATCGCGCCGACCGTGAGCACGAGCGCTGAGATGCGGTAGGGGGAGTAACGACGCATCAGCGGCGCTACGAGGACGGAGTACGCGGCCCAGGTCATCGCGCACGACAGCGCGAGGAGGTCACCTTCGAGGTTCGACGAGACGCCGCTGCTGGCGATGAGGGCGACGCCGCCCATCGACAGCGCCGCCGCCCCCCAGAAGGCAGGCGTTGGCCGGCCCAGCCCGATGGCGGCGGCGAGGATCCCCGTGAAGACGGGGGTCGATCCGAAGATCAGGGCCACAGTCGAGGCGCTCGTGAGATGGACCGAGCTTACGAATGCGACCTGGTTGAGATAGAGGATCAGTCCTGCGGCGATGACTGCGAACACGTCCCGCCCTCGTACTCGGAGCGATCTCTCGAGCCCGAACGCGAATGCTGCCGCCAGGAGGGCGGCGGCGGTGTAGCGAGTCGCGCCGTAGGCAAGCGGTCGAAAGCCGTGGGTGAGGACGTAGCGGGTGGCGGTGATGTTGAGTGCCCAGAGGAGAACGGTTCCCAGCAATTGAACATCGACGATCGCCGACCGACCCATCCGTGGAGGTGGTCCAGGACGACCTCCGTTGCCGGAGTTCGCCGCGCCGTTCGGCGAGGCCTTGTTGCATGGGGGTTCGTCGCTGGGCTGCCCCACTCTGGAAGAGAGATGTGCGCGGGCAGTCGGAATGAGCCGTGCGTCGCCGGCGGGCTCCGGCCGCCGCTCCGTCACGCCGACGCTTTGTTCGTTTCGGAGATGACGTCGAGGTGGAAGTGGCAGGCGCTGGATCTCGTGGGCGAGACGTCATAGAGCGGCGGTGACTCAGCGAGGCATTTGTCCCTCGTGTAGGGACAGCGGGATGCGAAGGAGCACCCGGCGATCCGGCCGGTGGCGGATGGGGGCTCGCCGGCGAGTGTGGGGGCGAGTTGGCCGGGTTCGGTTGTTGGGATGGCCGCGATCAGGCCCTGGGTGTATGGGTGGGCTGGGTTCGCGAAGATCTCGTCGACGGGGCCTTGCTCGACGATCCGTCCTCGGTACATGACTGCGACGTCGGTTGCGATGCGGCGCGCGACGGCGAGGTCGTGGGTGACGATGAGGAGTGCGACTCCGAGGTTCTCGCGGAGCGATTCGAGTAGTTCGAGGACACGGATGACGAGGGATGCGTCGAGTGCGCTGACGGGCTCGTCGCAGATCAGGATGCTCGGCTCTGACGCCAGCGCCCGGGCGATGGCCGCCCGCTGGCGTTGACCGCCGGAAAGGTCCCGCGGCTTTGCCGATGCGGCGCGGGCGTCGAGGCCGACGAGTGCGAGGAGCTCGTTGATTCGGGTTCGCCGCTCGCTGCGTTGGATGCCGCGCTGTTGGAGGCGCTCTTCGATCTGGGAGCCGATCCGGAGCCAGGGCGTCAGGGAGCTTCCGGCGTCCTGGAAGACGAGTTGGGGGCGTCCGGCGCTCGCCATCGAGTGCACCGTTCCGGAATCGGGCCGGATGAGGCCTGCTGCGATCCGCAGCGTCGTCGTCTTGCCGCACCCGCTTTCGCCGACGAGTGCCACGGCGCCCCGCTCGGGAACGGTGAGCGAGACGTCGTCGACGGCGTGGAGCTCGCGGCGGCTGAGCCCGAACGTGCCTTCGCGTATCGCGAACGTCTTCGACACGTGACGAAGTTCGAGTACCGGCTCGGGTGCCTGACCCTCTGGATCACGCGCCCGCGCGCTTGGCGGGACAATCGCCGGCCGGACGCTGGAAGCCTCGACTGGGTGGAAGCAGGCGACGCCACCCGATGCGGGGAGGGCAGAGCGGGGCGTCAACTTCGGGTGCCGGGCGGCACAGTCGTCCGTTGCGTTCGAGCAGCGCGTGAGGTAGGCGCAACCTTCTCGTTGCTCGCGCGGGTCGGGTGGGTCGCCGGTGATCGATTTGGCATAGATGTCGTTGATCGAGAGCCGGGCATTCAGGAGGTCGCGGGTGTAGGGGTGCCGTGGATGCTTGAGGACGTCAGCAGCAGGGCCGATTTCTCGAATCCGTCCCGCGTAGAAGACGGCGATCCGATCGGCGATCGAGGCTGCGACTCCGAGGTCGTGGGTGATCAGCACGACAGAGCAGCCGACGTCCTGGCGGATTCGGTCGAAGAGCAGAACGACCTGAGCCTGGACGCTGACGTCGAGGGCGGTGGTCGGTTCGTCGGCGACGATCAGCCGCGGGCTCCCACGTTCGCCCGCGAAGACCGCGTCGACATGCAGCTGCGTCGGATCGGCCTGGGCGGAGGGGACACCGATCGCCATCGAGATCATCGCGCGCTGCCTGAGTCCGCCTGAGAGCTCGTGTGGAAATTGGTGGAACCGCCGTTCCGGCTCGGGGATGCCGGCTTCACCGAGGTTCGCCTGAGCCGTAGCTTCCGAGATTCCACGCTCCATGAGCTGGTCTCCGATTCGCATTGTCGGATTCAGCGACGTGAGCGGGTCCTGAAAGACGGCCCCGAGCCAGCGGCGGCGTACCTCGCGTTCCCGTCGAGCTTCGCCGCCGAGCATGTCGACGCCGGCGACGAGGACTGATCCGCTGACGGCGGGCGCCGGCGTCTTCGGCAGGAGGCCGAGTAGGGAGAGGCCGAACATCGTCTTGCCTGATCCTGACTCGCCGACGATGGCGATGATCTCGCCCCGGGCGATGTCGAGCGAGACGCCGCGCAGCGCCTGGACGTCGCCGCCTGGTGTCGGAAACGAGATGTGCAGATCCTTGACCTGGGCGACGATTTCGTCGGCGGGATGTGTCTTGGCCGCGTCGCTCATGTGTGATCCCTGAGTCGCGGGTCTGCGATCAATTGCAGGATGTCGACGACGGCGTTGACCACGACGTAGACGACACCGAACACCAAGGTGACGCCCATGACGGCAGGGAAGTCGTCGAATTGCAGCGCGGATGCGGTGTAGCTGCCGAGGCCAGGCCAGGCGAACACCGTTTCGACGACGATGACGCCGGTGAGCAACAGCCCGACCTGGAGGCCGGTCATCGCGAGTACTGGGGTGAGCGTGTTGCGAAGCGCATGCTTGAGCAGGACGCGAACCTCTGCCAGCCCTTTTGAGCGTGCGGTGCGGATGTGGTCGAGCCGCATGGTGTCGATCAGCGCGCCGCGCATCACCCGTGCGATCGAGACTGCGGGGCCGAGCGCGATTACGAGGCTGGGCAGGATCAGGTGTGTGACGGCGTCCCAGGCGACATGCAGGTTCCCTCGCAGCAGGGCATCGACGAGGAGGAAGCCGGTGATCTTCTTGACCGGATCGAGGTTGGTGCTCTCGCTCGAAGCGGGTAGCCAGTGGAGGTGGCTGTAGAAGAGGAGGATGAAGAGGATCGCGAGGAAGAACGACGGCGCAGAGGCGAGCGCCAGCATGAAGAGACGTGCAAAGCCGGACCCGTAGCGTCGCAGCGCCGACCAGACGCCGAGACCGAGTGAGAACATGAAGATCCAGATTGCGCTCGCGAGAGCGAGCTCGGCGGTAGCCGGCGCGAAGTGCGCGATGTCGCCGGCGACCGAGCTGCGGGTGCGTAGTGAGGTGCCCAGGTTGCCATGGACAAGTCGCTGAAGGAAGCGTTCGTACTGGATCCACAGGGGCTTGTCGTAGCCGAGCTCGTGTCGCTTCTCGGCGATCAGCTGAGGGGTCGCCCCGCCGCCGAGGGTGACGGCTACGGGGTCTGCCGGAAGCTTCGCCTGGATCACGAAGACGGCGAGCGTCAGCAACAGGAGCACGACGAACATCCCGACGATGCGAAAGCCGATCAGCCTGAGCACGTCAACCTCCGATCAGATCTCGGATTGCGTCCCCCGCGAGATTGCCGAGGAAGGCGAGTGCGAAGACTCCGGCGGCGGGGGCAACGGCGACCCACCAGCTCGTGAAGAGGTAGGTGAGTCCGAGCGCGGTCATCGCGCCGAGTTCCGGGGCCGGCTCGGGCGAGCCGAGGCCGAGGAAGGAGAGGGCCGCGAGGAGCAGGACGAGATTCCCCACGTCGAGTGACGCTCCGACCACGATGGGGCTCCATGCGCCGGGTAGTACATGGCGGAGCGCCACGCGGAGCCGTCCGGCTCCGCCGAGGCGAGCCGCCTCGACGTGTGGAAGAACCACGATGGCACGCACCTGGCCACGCACGATTCGCGCGTAGTAGGGCCACCAGATGACGCTGATCCCGATCAGCGTATTCGTGAGCCCGGGTCCGAGTGCTGCAACGATCGCGAGCACGAGGAGCGGGCCGGGTAGCGCAAGGAACAGATCCGTCAGGCGCATCAGGACGGCGTCGAGGAGACCGCCGGCGATGCCGGCGACGAGACCGATGACTCCGCCGACCAGGACGCCGGACGCGATTACTGCCGCGGCCGCCCAAAGACTGGTTCGCATTCCGTAGACGACCCGGGTGAAGACGTCGCGACCCTGCTCGTCGGTACCGAGCAGATGGGCACCGCTCGGGTGTTTCAGTGGGACATCGACGAGGTCGAGCGGACCGTGCTTGAGCAGCAGCGGTAGGACTGCGACGGTCGCCACCACGATGGCCGCGGCGATGATCGCTGCGAGCTCGAGCCGCCCGACGGTGTTCAGTCGTCCCGCGGCGCGACGCACCCTGGACTCCGTGCGGAGTCCAGGGTGCGCGTTGTCGCTGACGAGCTGGCTAATTCGCCGGCCCTCGGAGTGAGGCGAGGCTGATGCACGTCGTGCATTCGATCTGGTGCTCCCAGCCCGTGATGCCGGCCCGGGCCAGGAACGTGTCGGCGACGTCTGCGATCGTCACGAAGGTGCCGTTCTTGACGAGCAGGTCGCCTGCCTTCGCGTAGTCGGAGAGGGCTTTCGCCGGATTGGTCGAGGCGAGACCGACGTTCATCAGGTTGTCGGCCGCCGGCAGGTCGCCGGCCAGGTAGTTCAGCCCGGCCTTGTGTGACGCGTACGGTCGCGCCCATGTGTCAGGACTCGCGGAGTCAGGGTTCTCGCTTCCGACGAACAGGTCGGGCACCTTGGCGCTCTTCGGATCCTCGCTCGGATAGGAGAACAGCTCTGACACGGTGATCTCGCGAACGCTGACCTTCAAGCCGGCGGCGGACAACTCGCTCTGGATCGCCTCCGAGATTCTCTGAATGTCCGCACCGTGGCCCGAGAGATAGGTGAGCTCGACGCTACGGTCGGAACTCGGCAACTTCGAGACGGCCGCCTTGAGCTTCGACGGGTCGTACGGCGCGTTGTCCTGCGCCAGCGAGGTGGGCAACTGGCCGGCCGGGTAGAACTGTGTCGAGACCGTCCCGTAGTTGCCGAAGAACGTCTTCACGAGCAGGTTCTTGTTGATGGCTGCCGCGAGCGCTTGACGGACCGCCAGCGTCGCGAACGGGCCTTTGTTCGGATTCACATGAATCCACGTCTTCAGCATCTGCGGGAAGACCTTCACCTGGTACCCGGCCTTGTTCACGAAGCTGTCGAGCGTCGTCGTCGGCTGCTGGTGCAGGATGTCCAGGTCGCCCGCCTGGAGCTTCAGCACCTGCGTTCCCGAGTCGGGCACGAGAAGGAACTGAACGATCTTGTAGTACGGCTTGGGGGCGCCCCACCAGCGGCTCCAACTTGCGAGGTCGTATTCCTGCCCGTAGACGAAGTGGGTGATCTCGTAGGGGCCGGTGCCGGCATCGTGGGTGTTCATCCACGCCTTGCCCCAGTCGTTGCCTTTCGCGTTCTTGCGGATCGCCGTCGGGCTGATCGCTTTCAACGAGTACGGCGACGCGAGGTAGTCGAGGAACGCCGAGACGGGGTGCTTCAGTGTGATGACGAGCACGTACGGGCTCGGCGTCGCGACGGACTTGATGTCCTGCACCTGGTAGAGGGTTCCCTGCTTCATGGCGATCCGCCGCTGAATGTCGAACTTGAAGGCGGCCGAGTTGAAGGGCGTGCCGTCGTGGAAGAAGACGCCGTGGCGCAGGTTGAACGTGTAGACGGTCTTGTTGGGCGAGATCTTCCAGCTTGTGGCGAGCCACGGGGTGATCTTCGTGCTGTTGCCGAAGGGGTATCTCACAAGACCTTCGTAGACGTTGTTCACAAGCTCGAGGCCCGGGATGTCGTACTGGATGTCGGGGTCGGGGCTTTGAATGTCCTCGTAGTAGCCGAGGCGGAGTGTTGTTGTTCCTCCGGCTGCGTTTCCGACGCCGGCCGCGCCGGCGGCCAGCACCACGAGTGCGGTGGCGGCGGCGAGGGCGACGATCGAGATGGTCCTTCTCATTTGTGTGCTCCTCTTTCGTTGTCGCTTGGATCAGTGTGTGATGCCGGCGGCACGGTCGTCGAGGTAGTCGGGGCCTTGAACTCCGGCTCGTCGCATTGCGATGCCGGTGAGCGCTTCTGAGATGACGCGGTGGCCGAGTTGGGCGGTGATGTTGTTCGGGATGTCGTACGGGGGGCTCACCTCGACCATGTCCATCCCGACGACGTCGAGTTCGTGGGCGATCCGTCGAACGGCCCAGAGAACCTCCCTGCTTGTGAATCCACCGGGTTCGAGCGAGCCCGTGCCCGGGGCATAGGCCGGGTCGGCGCTGTCGACGTCGAAGGTGAGGAAGATGTGGTCGGCGGTTTCGCGTGCTTCGGCGATCACGGTGTCGATCACGGCGGCGAACCCTCTGCGTTGCACTTCGGCCATGTAGTGGGTTCGAATGCCGTTCGCTTCCATCCAGGAGGTGATCTCGGGTGGAGGCCAGTACCCGCGGATGCCAAGCTGGATCAGCGCGTCGCCCGCGATGACGCCGTCCTCGATCAGTTGGCGCATCTGGGTTCCGTGGTTGCCGAGTCCGTCCTCGGGAAGCGGAGCGGTGTCGGTGTGGGCGTCGAACTGGATGATTCCGAGCCGCCCCTCGTTCTTTACGTCGGTGAGGCCGAGAACGTTGGGCAGCGTGATCCCGTGGTCGCCACCGATCAGGATCGGGATCGCGCCGCCGGTCGCAATGTCGCGGACGAACGAGCGGATGTTCTCGTACGTCAGCTTCGGGTTGCCGACGATCACTTCGCAGTCGCCGTAGTCGGCGAGCTTGAGGTGTTGGAAGAGGTCGACGCGGGTGTGCAGATGCGGACGCCCGTACGGGGGCGCCCAGAGGTTGTCGCACCTGCGTACCGCTTGCGGCCCTAGGTGCGTGCCGGCGCGGGCGGTGTTTGTTCCGTCCCACGGGATGCCGCCGACGGCAACGTCGATTCCGCCAGCTCGAAGGTCCTCCGGCGTGAGACAGAGTGGGGCCTTCATGAACGTTTGGATCCCTGAGTAGGACGGCTCCCAGGCGTAGCGGGAGAGCGTCATCGGTCCTGGCTCGCGCTTCATGGTCCTCCGTCTCCGACGCCCGATCCGGGGGCGTCATTCATGGCTTTGGCCTACGGGAACATGCAGTGTGTGTTTGAGGCGATCGAGATCCGCGCCGCGAGGGAACGACGTCTGTGTTCCCTGTGCCTCGACGCTCTTCGAGGCACAGGCGCAGCCGAATGTGGCTGCGCTCGCCGGGCTTGCGCCAAGCGCAATCGCATAAGCAAATGCGCCGACGAATGCATCGCCAGCTCCTGTCGTGTCGACGGGGGTTGCCGCCGGAGCGCTCACTGCGGTGAGCATGGCGAGCGCGCGATCGTAGACGAGCGCTCCGTCTGCCCCGACAGTGACCACGAGATCCGTTCCGAGCGAGGCAGCGCACCCTGAGGTGAGTTCGCCCAGATCCGGATTCGGCTCGAGCGAAAGGAGATTGGCGATCGCGTCGAGCTCGGATCGATTCGGGATCAGCCACGACGCTAGGCCCAGAATCTCCTCGTCCACCGTTCTCATCGGGGCGGGGTTGAGGATCGACACGCTCCCGACGTCCTTCGCGGCACGAAGCGCTTGCGCGACGCACTGCTCGGGAAGCTCGAGCTGAGTCAAGACGACGTCTGCGCGCACCTCGCGCACTACTCTCTCGACGTCGTCGGGGTCGAGCAGGTTGTTCGCCCCGGGCACCACGATGATCCGGTTCTCCCCGGTCGCGTCGACCCAGATCGGCGCCGCGCCCGTCGCGGCCTCCTCCGTGAACGTGATGGCAGACGTATCGATCCCGTACCCGTCGAGGTTCTCGAGGGTCATTTGCCCGAAGGTGTCTCGGCCGAGGCAGCCAACGAACTGGACCGACGCTCCGAGGAGAGCGCACATCACTGCTTGGTTCGCGCCTTTGCCTCCGAACCCGAGCGAGAACGTGTTGCCGACGATCGTCTCGCCCACGTCGGGAAGCCGATCGGCGTACACGATCATGTCCGTCATCGTGCTGCCGACGACGAGGATCGTCGGCTCCTCCCGTCTAGCGGCCTGCACTGCCCAGCCACTCGACGAGCTGGCTCCAGAACGGCCCGTAGTAGGGCCACGCCAGGAACTCGGGGCTCCCCCAGTGGGGCGAGCAGTCGGACGCGAACGCGGCGACTCTGCCTTCTCCGGCTTCCCCAACTGCAAGGAACGGGTCGTCGCCGACCGTCAAGAGCACGCTCGCAGCCGGCTTGGCCAGGAGCCGGTTGTAGCCCAGGAAGTAGGGCCATTCGTTCGGGATTCCGGCCAGGATCTCATGGGCGGAGGCAACCGTCGGGTTGACCCCCTCGGGGGTCTCGATGCGGTCGTCTCCGACGAGCATCGTCACGGGAAGGACATCGGCGAGCGGGGTCGACTGGTAGTGGCCCTTACCTTCGATCCCGGAGAACGACATGTAGCCGCCGATCATCAGGACACCACCGCCGGCGCGGGCGTAGTCGGCCAGGATCCGAAGGCGGTCGGGGACCCGCTCACCCCGGTCGAACCCGGCGGGGTGGAGTTGAAGCGAGTCTGCCGGGATGTCGCTCATCACGACAACATCGTGTGCTTGCAGCTCCTCGAGCTTCCAAGGGAACCGCTGGATGGCTTCGTGGTTGGTGATGTGGGTCACCTCGTGGCCGGCTGCCGTTAGCGCCTCTATCCACTCGGTATTGCCCACGTCGTAGGCGCCTGTCGTGTACGCGGCAAACCCCTTGATCTCGATCTTGTGGGTCGACCACGTCTCACCTGCGATCAAAACGCGCATTCGAACCTCCTTCGTTGATGACGGACAGCGGCGGACAACACGACTCTCGAACCGACAACTGCGCTTCCAGGACGCAGCGGCGAACGGTCACGGGTGCTTCGCCGCGGAGCCGCTCCGAGAGCAAGCGCGCCGCCAGAGCGCCCTGCTCGACCGATCTACCGGAGACCGTGGTCAGCCGGGGTTCGAGCAGATCACCGATGTCCAGTTCGTCGAATGACACGAACGACATGTCCTCGGGAACCCGAACCTTCGATTCGCGCAGTGCCTTCAGCGCTCCGATGGCCATCAGGTTGTTCGCCACGAAGACCGCGGTCGGTGGCTCTGACAGGCTGACCAGCGACTTCGCCGCGACGTATCCGCTCAGTTCGCGGAAGTCGCCGACGTGGATGTACTCCGGCCGAACGTCGACCTGTTCCTCTCGCAACGTACGAAGGAAGCTCTCGTGGCGGGTACGACCCGGCGTAGCCGTGAGCGGGCCGCTGATCAGTCCGATTCGCCGATGGCCCAACTGAACGAGATAACGACACGCCGCCTCCGCTCCCCCTTCGTTGTCGACCAGCACGCTGTCGAAGAGGTCGTGCTCTTCAAGCTCCCGGTCAAGCAGCACGACCGGCACCCCCATCGCGGCAAGGGCCCGTGGCACCGCCGCAGACTCGGTGGCCGGCACAAGGATCAGCGCGTCGACACGCCCGATAAGGCCGCCGAGAACCTCGTCCTGCCTTGCGGCGCTCTCGTCGGTGTTACAGAGGAAGATGTTGTAGCTCTCGTCCCGAGAACTCACCTCGATCCCGCGAACCGCCTGGGCGAAGAACGGGTTCGAGACGTCCGGAACGACAACCCCGATCGAACGCGTCTCGCCCGACTTCAGACTGCGTGCAGTGTGATTGAGACTGAAACCGGTCTCAGCAATGGCAGCCTCGATCGCGGCGCCTGCTCGAACGCGCCTCCCGTTGAGGAAACGAGAGACAGTCGCACGAGATACACCCGCAACCCGGGCTACATCATCGATGGTTGTAGACAATCGTTTTTAGGGGTAAGTGAGAACGATCTCACTACTCTAAAGGCGAGTTTGTGAAGAAGTCAAACCGGATCTCTAACGGACTCGAACCGTTGACCCTCTCCTCACCATGTTGCCCAGATGGCTAACGGAGGCAGCGAGTGGCGGCGGTTCACAGGTGGTCCTCCGCGCTTGTGCTTTCCGGGCTTGCGACAGGTTGCGCCCGGTCGCGACCGTGCGGCTCGACAAGTGCTCCGCTGCCTTGTCGGGCCGGCCCTGCAGGGCCGGCAACTACGCAGGGATCAGGTCAAAGGCTGTGGCTCGGACGGACGACGCCGAGGTGGCGTCGGTGCCGCCGAGAACGAGGTCGGCGTTTGTCTCGATCATTTCGGCGATCTGTCGAGCGTTCGTGGTGTGACTATTTCGATCTGGAGTTAGCCCGCGGCGCCGGACCGGAAGAACCCGGCTTCCGCTGCGGCCCCGACTTGGCGGCCGATCGGTAGGCGGTTGCGCGATGACGAGTGGGGTCGTCGCGAGCGGGCTTGCTTCTCTGATTGCTTCGACGCGCCGGGGGTGGTCGGGGTCTGCATTGTCCGCGGCGGCCAGCTACCACCGCGGTGAACATCTTCACCTCCACATGACCGGCACGGGCTCCGGGGCGCCGACGAGGCGTAGCGTCGGGCGGAGGTCGCAACAGCTCCTCGAGGTCTGCTCAGTTGTGAGCGAACTGTCCCGTGGCAGGGTCGTACCCGATGAACACGGATCGACGGCTGGTCGGATCGAGAACGACGATCTCCTGGCGCGTCTTGCTGTATGTGAACGAGTCGGCCCCTGCGGTGTCGGAGGCGAGGACAGTGATCGAGTCTGTTCCCTGGTCGTACGAGCCGTTCCGCCGCCGGCCCGTGATCGGGTCCTCGATCGTGAGGCGACCGGTCTTGGCGTCGTAGACCAAGGCGTCCTGTCTTCCTGTTCTCGGGTCGCGGAGATCGAGCACGCCAAGGAGCCTGCCCGTCTTCGGGTCCTCGTACACGCGTATCCGCTTGCCGGTCTTCGGGTCCTTGATCGTGAGGTATCTGGTCGTCGCCGTAACCACATCGAGGTGGCCGCTGACGGCGAACGCGCGGCCGTTCCCGCCCGGCGCCGACGGATCGTCGAACAGCGCGAGTGCCTCGACCGCGTAGCTCCCATAGCCGTTCATCACGTCGAGCTGGGCTCTGGTGGTCTTCGAACCGCCGGACGAGATCGTGCCGAGCCGGATCGGCGCTGCGCCGGGCGGGAAGACGAGCTTCCGAAGCGCCTGCGCGTGGTTGACGGGGACGACCGTCAGCGAGAGGATCTGAACATTCTCGGCCGGGCCTCGCGAGGTGTTCCTCGCGGTGATCGTGACGGTTGCCCGGCTTCGACGCGACGGGCTTCCCCGCTCGAGGAAGAACGATGTCGGAGTGACGGAGACGGAGAGCGAGACCGCGGGCGCACCGACACGCAAGACGATCTGCGCCGAGCCTCGAACCGGGAGCCCGTTGGCTCGACCGGTCGCCTGGAGGGTGAGCCGAGACGTGTCTGGCTTGACGGCCTTGACGCTGAAGGAGAACGCCCGGGTCTGGCCGGTCCCCAGCGAGAAGCTGCGCACGGCAGGAGCGGAGATCACGGCCACCGAGCTGCTCGACGACGTGAGCCCCTGCCCGAGCGAGATCCCGCGGACGGGGCTGCCGACCGCGGTGACGCGGCCGGTGACCGTCGTCGTCGAGCCGGTCTTGATCCCGGCCGGTGAGACGGCGGCGGAAAGCGAGACTTCGAGCGACGCCTTCGCGGCCGGTGGCGCAGCTCCCCGGCGTGCCGCCACCTTCAGGGAAGCCCCGAACGCGAAGAGGGGTGACCAGCCGGACTTGCTTGCGGCGTAGGCCTGCCCGCGGACGACGAAGTCCAGGGTCAGGTGTGCCGGGAAGGCGCTAGTCCCCGCTTCGACGAAGAACGTCTGACTCGCCGTGCTGTGGCACTCGCTGCCGGAGCTCTCGCACCAGGCGCCGCCGCCCGCACCCGACGAGACGGAGACGAGCGTGCCCCACGACGCGAACCCGGCCGTCGTGTACGAGGCGACCTGCGCGATCACCAGGCAGGTGCCCGATGTCGATTGCGGCGAGCTCGAGCAGTTCGACGCTCCGGGGACGGCAAGGGTGAACGAGAACGGCTGCGAGCAGAGGTCACCGCGCAGGCTTGCTCCGGAGCAGGGCGAGAACGAGAGTGACGAGGGGCCGTGCAGGGTCGCACCGCAGTCCTTCCCCTGCGCGACGAACCGCGTGTTGTATTGCTCCGGCGTGCACGGGACGCCGCGGGTCACGGTTGCTACGGCACGCCCCTGCCCGGCGTGACCGCCGCCGAGGGCGACGGCGACGAGGGCGGCGACGGTGACGGTCGAGAGGACGCGACCGGGCATCTAGGGGGCGCTCTGGGCAGCGTTCAGATCGCCCGAGCCGCCGCGCACGGGGGCCGGGACACGAGTGCGTGGGCCGAGCCGTGGGTCGGCTTCCAGGTTCCTGACCGTCGGGGAGTGCAGCCGCACGCCGAATCAGCGTATCGCCCGCGTCTGCGGCGGGTCGTGATGACATGCCGGGAGTGTCGCGTCGACAGCTTGTGGTCGTCACGAAGTACAGGCTGTGGAGGGCGCCAAGCCGATCCTGGTCGATGAGTGGCAACGGCTGCCATCGTCGTGGAATGTGATCCGGCGGGCCGTCGACGATCCTCGCACCCCCGGGCGGTTCGTTCCTGCTGACCGGCTCGGCGTCTGCGCGGGCGGGGGCCGGTCTGCTTTCCGGGGCCGGCCGGATCGTTTCGGTGAGGATGCGTCCGCTGACGCTGTCCGAACGCGGTGTCACGACCCCCTCGGTCAGCCTCGCCGCCCTTCTTTGCTGCGGCAGGACGGCGATCACCTGTGAGACGTCGGTGCGTCTCGACGGCTACGTCGACAAGATCCTGGCGTCGGGGTTCCCTGGCCTGCGCAGGCTCGCCCGCCGGCCGCTGCGGGCACAACTCGACGGCTACATCGACCGGATCGTCGAGCGGGAGTTCCCGCAGTTCGGCGTGAAACATCCGCAACCCGGCCGCGCTCCGGCGCTGGCTCACCGCCTACGCCGCCGCCGTCTCGACGACGACGTCGTACGAGAAGATCCGGGATGCTGCGAGCGGCGGCGAGAACGAGAAGCCGACAAAGGACACCGCCGGTGTCTATCGGGACGCGCTCGAACGACTGTGGATCCTCGACCCGGTGCCGGCCTGGGCGCGCACTCACAGCCACCTGCGACGCTTGTCGTCCCCGCCGAAGCACCAACTCGCCGACCCGGCGCTCGCAGCCAGACTGCTCGGCATCGGCGCCGGCGCGCTGCTCCAACAGGAGAACGTCCCGGTCGGGCCCGCCGTTCCGTGCGACGGCACCCTCCTCGGCGGTCTCTTCGAGTCGCTCGTCACTCTTGACGTTCGCGTCTACGCGCAGGCTGCCGAGGCTCGCGTCGGCCATCTACGCACCGCCGCCGGCGAACACGAGATCGACCTGATCGTCGAACGCGGCGACGTCATCGACGTGGTCGTGATCGGCACCGACCCCTACGCGTACCGACGCGAAGACGGCATCGCCGTGGTGCCGGCAGCCCTGCTCGGCCCATAGAACTCGATCCTTATACCCGTGGCGGCTGAGGTTATGGATCATGATTTATGGGCGAATCACCCGGTCGACCCTCTCCTTCACAGAGACTGGGGTCAACATGCGGGCGCTCAGCGTCTCCCTGCGGAACAAACGCACACACAGACGGACTGCCAGTGCGCGGTGCAGCCGTCGGCGGAGCACCACTGGAGCATGTCCCACCCAGATAGCTCGCGGCGGCAGAGGCCGCAGTTCAGCCGCGCGAGGCGACGATCCGAAGGCGGTCGATCCCGGGAAAGATGCTCGAAGAGAGGCGGTGGACGTCCCGCACCTCGACCGGCCGGATCGCCGGCAAGAGCTCCTCGAACATGACGCGAGCCTCGAGCCGGGCCAGCGGTGCTCCGATGCAGAAGTGCCGGCCGAAGCCGAAGCCGAGGTGCGGATTCGGTGAGCGTCCGATATCGAAATGGCCCGGGTTTGCGAAGGCCTGTTCGTCGCGATTTGCCGATACGAAGAAGAGCGCAACCTTGCTTCGTGCGGGTATCGCTGTGCCCTCGATGGTCACGTCGAGGCGTGCCCGACGGGCGAGGTACATGACCTGTGGAACGTACCGGATCATCTCCTCGATGGCGGTGGGGAGCAGGTCGGGGTTGCCGTGCAGAGCCGTCCAGGCAGCCGGGTGCCGGACGAGCTCGAGTAGGCCGCCGGAGATCAGGTTGCTCGTCGTGTCCTGGCCGCCGGTCATCAGGGTGCGCAGGTTGCCGAAGAACTCGACGTCGTCCAGCGGTTCGCCGTCGATCCGCGCGTGCGCGAGGCGTGTGACGATGTCGTCCTGCGGCTCCTCGAGGCGGCGGGCGCGGAGCCAGGAGAAGTAGTCCACCATCTCGGCCACGATGCCTCGGACAACCGGGCCGTACGGCGGCTCGATGATCGAGACGGTGTTCCACTGCTTGAAACGCTCGTCGTCGGCTTCCGGAATCCCGATGAGCCGTCCGATCACGAGCATCGGGAGTCGATCGGCGATCGAGGTCGCGAAGTCGAACTCTTCGCCGAAGGGAATCGCGTCGACGAGCTGTCTGGCGATGCCACGAATCTGCGCCTCGAGCGCTGCCATCGAGCGGGGTGCGAACTCGGGCCCGAGGAGCTTGCGGATCTTCGTGTGACGCGGTGGATCCATGTGCAGGATCGCGCGGGGCCAGTCGTCCGGCATGTCCTCGAGATCGGTGCCGGCGGCAGACGAGAAGGCGTCGACCGCGCGAAGCGCGTCGCCGACACCTGCATGTGTTGTGATGGCGAAGAAGCCGGGATCTTCCTGCCAGTAGACCGGCTGTCGCGTGCGCAATGTGCGAAAGACCGTCTCGGGGTCGCGGTCGACGTACAGGCCGACATCAAGCAGGTCGTAGTCGACGCCGAGTCCCGACGTCATGGCAGCGGCTCGAAGAACTCGCGCTCCCTGCTTTCGAGGAGGGGAATGCCCTCGCCGAGTGCGTAGCGGGCGAAATGCTCTGAGGCGGCGTGGGTCTGGTAGGCGGCCTCATCGGCGTACTCCTCGAAAAGGAGAAAGACGCGCGGGTCCGCGATGCTCCGGTTCGGGATATAGCGGAGGCAACCGGGCTCGTTTCGAGAAGGTTCAACGAGCTTGTCGATCGCCGCCGCCACGGCGTCCTCGTGCCCGGCGTTCGCAACCCATCGGGCTATGACTACGTAGGTCATGTTCCACCTGCCTCCGCGGCAGGAGGCCACTCGGCGACCGAGAGCTCGGCGAGCGCGAGGACGAGGGCCTGGACGCCGCGGTCGCCCCGCCCAGCCGCCTGCAGCGAGACGTAGAGTTGTTGTGCCAGCGCAAGTCCCGGCAGTGCGAGCTTCAACCGTCGAGCCTCTGCGAGGGCGATGCCGAGATCCTTGACGAGGTGATCGACTTTGAATCCCGGCTCGAAGTCGCCACGAACCATGCGTGGCGCGTAGTTCGCGAGCGACCAGGAGCCCGCGGCCCCCCCTGAGATCGTCTCGATGACGCGTTCGACGTCGAGGCCTGCCCGCGTGGCATAGACGAGGGCCTCGCAGACGCCGATCAGGCCAGACGCGATCGCGATCTGGTTGACCATCTTGGTGTGCTGCCCGGCGCCCGACTCGCCCTCATGGACGACGAGCCGGCTGAAGACGTCGAGCAGCGGCCGCGCTCGGTCGAACGCCTCTGCCTTGCCCCCGACCATGACCACTAGCCTCGCGTCGCGTGCTCCGACGTCGCCGCCGGAGACCGGCGCATCGAGCACGTCGACTCCGGTGCCCTCGCCTATCGCGAACAGCTCGCGCGCGAGCGAGGGCTCGCTCGTCGTCATGTCCGCGACCAGAGTGCCGGGACGCGCGTTCGACAGCACGCCTGCATCGCCGAGCATCACCTCCCGTACGTCCTCGGGTGTGCCGAGCATGGTGAAGACGACGTCCGCGTCCGCCGCGACTGCCCCGGGCGAGTCGCGCCACCCGGCGCCGTTTGCGACGAGGTTGTCCGCACGTTCCCGCGTACGGTTGAAGACCACGGCGGTATGGCCGGCATCGATCAGGTGCCCGCACATCGCGGACCCCATGACGCCCGTGCCGATCCAGCCGATGCGCGCGAGCGCAGGGGCGTTCATGGCCGCAGCGCCGACTGGAAGGCACGGGAGCTTTCGCGGATCAGCCCTTCGAGACTCACCGCGATGTACCGCGCCCCGCGATCGCGCCAGCTTTTCGCGGCGCCTGCCCCACCGACAAGAACACCAAGCGCGGCAGTGGAGCCGGCGACGGCGTCGACGACCGACTGCGCGGCGCGCTCGACTTCGGGGTGTGTCGTCTGGCCGGGGACGCCAAGAGCGAGCGAAAGGTCCGTCAAGCCGAGAAAGACGACGTCGACACCCTCGACTTCGAGGATGGACTGGGTTGCGTCGACCGCCTCCTGCGTCTCGATCTGGACAATGACAAGCGTCTCTCGGTTTGCCTGCTGTACATACGCGTCGTACGGCGCTTCCTGCCCAAAGCTCGCTGACCGTGAGGCGGCGAGGCCTCGCGAGCCTTGCGGCGCGTACTTGATCGCCGAGACGGCCCGTTCGGCCTCGGCAGCGCTGCTGACCATCGGGATGTGCGCCCCTTGCGCGCCCGTATCCATGTAGCGCAAGATCACCGGTGCATCGTTGGTGGTCACGCGCACGAGTGGTGTGATGTCGCGTAGCTCGGCCGCACGAACGGCGTTCTCGCACTCGCGCGGGTCGAGGGTGCCGTGCTCGCCGTCGATCACGACGAAGTCCCAACCCTGGAAGCCGATGTATTCGACGAGTGTCGGATCTCCGTAACGCGACCAGCAGCCCAGGACGGTACCACCCTCTCTGAGCCGACGTTTCGTTGTGTTTTCTCTCATGTGATCTACCTCTCGTGAGCGACCAGGAGCCGGTCGAGGGATTGCGGGATGAGGGGTTGCGCGCCGTCGGACTCGACGACGTACGAGCGTTCGACATGCAGCGAGGCGACACCTGGAAGGAAGGTCGACGCCTCGAGGTTCACGACCATCCCTGCCTCCAACTCGAGGTCGGAGTGAGTGTCGATGCACCCGTCCTTGATCCGCCGGCGGCTTGGAGAGACGATCAGCGGGTACTCGCGAGCCTCGAGACCGAGTCCGTGGCCGTGCGGGGACGAGACGATTCCGTAGCTGTCGACCACGTCGCGCATCGTCTGCCAGACGCTCGAGGCACGGGCGCCTGGTCGCAAGTCCGCTGCGCCCAGATCGATCGACTTCGCCAGCCCCGCAAAGCACTCGAGGAGCTTGTCCTCTGGTGGGACCAGCGCGAAGGTCAGCCCGGAGTCGGAGCGCACGAGTTCCCTGATGCAGCCGTAATCCACGTACGCGATCTCGTTCTCTGCCAACGGGCACGACGAGTGCATTGCGATTCCGGTGCCGCGGGGGGACCAGGCGAAGTGGTCGACCTCCGCACCGGCCTCGGCCAGGAGCAGGCGGAACCGGCCTGCGACTTCGTTGAGAGTCGCGCCGCCCTGGGCGTCCGAGAGCGCGTTCGCGGCCGCGGACTCGGCGGCTGCGCCGGCGGCCCTCAATCGTTCGATCTCGGCCTGCGTCTTCACCGTTCTCAGCAGCCGGAACAGGCTCGTGCAGTC
>CAYXXE010000002.1:0-1632 GCA_964468985.1 uncultured Gaiellales bacterium
TAGCGGTAGCGCGCGTTCGACTCCTCGGCCGAGGCGAACCCGGCGTACTGCCGGATCGTCCACGGCCGGCCCCGGTACATCGACGGATACGGCCCGCGCGTGAACGGGAACACGCCCGGCAGCTCCGGTGCGGCCGCCACGTCGCCCGCCACGTACACCGGCGCGACCTCGATCCCGGACTCCGTCTCGCGCCGGTCGAGGCTCGCCATTCGAGTGATCGTACTCGGCTCAAGCGGCCGGCGACCCGTGCCGATGGGTCTCTTGTGGAGACCATGACGGGCGACGCGCGCCTCTCCGACGTGATCGGGGCGCTCACCTACGCGCTCGACATCACCGACGGCCAGCCGCTCGGGCACGCCGTTCGCAGCTGCCTGATCGGGATGCGCCTCGCCGACGAGCTCTCGCTCGAGCTCGAGGATCGCACGGCGCTCTTCTACGGCCTGCTCCTGAAGGACGCCGGTTGCTCGTCGAACGCCGCGAAGGTGGCGGCGCTCTACGGCTCCGACGACCAGGCGGCGAAGGCCAACGTGAAGCTCGTCAATCACTCGAACATCCGCGAGGCGGTCGCTTACATCGTCCGCAACACAGGCGGGCTCCGCTCGCTCGTGCGGGTGATGCGCGCCGGGCCGAAGGTGGCGCGCGAGCTGACCGCGATCCGTTGCGAGCGGGGCGCCCAGATCGCCAACATGCTCGACCTGCCCCGCGGTGTCGGCGAGGCGATCTACGCGGTCGACGAGCACTGGGACGGCAAGGGCCATCCTGTCGGGCTCGCCGGGGAGGAGATCCCGCTGCTCGCCCGGATTCTCGGCCTCGCGCAGACGGTCGAGGTGTTCACCACCCGCCACGGCCTGGACGCGGCACTCGCGATGGCCGCCGAGCGGAGCGGCAGCTGGTTCGACCCCGCGCTCGTCTCGGCGCTCTCCGGGTTCGCCGGCGACGAGCAGTTCTGGGTCGGCCTGCGGGTGGACGACGTGCACCGGCGCGTCGCCGAGCTCGAGCCGGGAGAGCTGCCGCTGCCGGCCGACGACGACCGCCTCGACCGCGTCTCCGAGGCGTTCGCGCGCGTCATCGACGCGAAGTCCCCGTACACCTTCAACCACTCCGAGCATGTCGCCGAGATCGCCGTCGGGATCGGGCGGGAGCTCGGGTTCGCGCCGGGCGCGCTGCGCGACCTCCGCCGGGCCGGCCTGCTGCACGACATCGGGAAGCTCTCGATCTCGAGTCGCATCCTCGACAAGCCCGGCTCGCTGACCGACGAGGAGTTCGCCGCGGTGCGGCTCCATCCGGGCCTGAGCGGCCAGATCCTCGGCCGCGTGCGTGCGTTCGCCGGGCTGGCCGAGGTCGCTGCGGCGCATCACGAGCGGCTCGACGGGACCGGCTACCCGCTCGGCCTCCGGGCCGACACTCTGACGGTGCCGATGCGCGTGCTCGCGGTGGCGGACGTCTTCGAGGCTCTGACGGCCGAGCGGCCCTACCGGGCCGCGATGCCGACCGAGGTGGCGCTCGAGCTGATGCGCCGCGACGCCGGGATCGCCCTGTGCGCCGACGCGTTCGCCGCACTCGAGCGGAGCGTCTCGGCGGCCGCGGGCCGGCCGCTCCAGGTCGCTGCGTAGAGCCGCTGCGTCGAGCCGC
>CAYXXE010000002.1:1732-64885 GCA_964468985.1 uncultured Gaiellales bacterium
GAGCCGCTGCGTCGAGCCGCCGCGTAGACTCGACGCGGTGAGCGTGCGTGTGCGTCTCTTCGCCGGTCTGCGGGAGCGTGCCGGTTGGTCGTCGCGGGAGCTGGACGCCGCAACCGTCGGCGAGGTCTGGGCGCAGCTCGGGCTCGGAGACGAGCCCGCAGGGCTGCTCTACGCGGTCAACAAGGCGTACGCCCCCCGCGGGACGGTGCTCGCCGAAGGCGACGAGGTCGCGCTGATCCCGCCCGTGTCCGGCGGTGCATTCCGGCTGAGCGGGGAGCCGCTGTCGCTCGACCGGGTCGTCGACGAGGTGCGCGACGACGGCGCCGGGGCGATCGCGACGTTCGTCGGCACGACCCGGGCGCACTCGCGGGGCCGCACAGTCGTCCACCTCGACTACGAGGCGTACGAGGGGATGGCCGAGGCGACGATGGCGGAGCTCGCCGACGAGTTGCGGGCCCGGTACAACCTGTGCGCGGTCGCGATCCATCACCGCGTGGGCCGGGTCGGCATCGGCGAGACGTCGGTGGTCATCGCCGTCTCCTCCGCGCACCGGGCCGACGCGCTCGCCGCCTGCCGCGACGCGATCGACACGCTCAAGGAACGAGTGCCGCTCTGGAAGAAGGAGGTGTACGAGGGCGGCGAGGAGTGGATCGGCCGCGGCTCCTGAGCGGCGGGCGCTACAACATCCGCTGATGGATCCCTACCCCGCGCGCGACTTCGAGACGCCCGAACGCGACTACGAGCCGATCCATCCGAGCGGCACCGACTGGCGCGGCGGGCTGCGGCGCCTCTTCGGGCCGATCCTGGCGGGCGGGTTCGCGATCGCGAAGTGGAGCTTCGTGCTCGTCAAGTTCGGCAGCATCTTCCTGGCGGTCGGCGGCTACGCCCTGATCTGGGGCTGGCGGTTCGCGGTCGGGCTGGTCGCGCTGATCCTCCTGCACGAGCTGGGCCACTTCTTCGAGGCGCGACGCGAGGGCCTGCACCCGAGGCTGCCGGTGTTCCTGCCGTTCCTCGGCGCCTATGTGCGCTACACGCGCGGCAACCCGTGGCAGACGGCACGGGTCGCGCTGGCCGGGCCCATCGTCGGCGGCGCCGCGTCACTCGCCTTCTACGTCGCAGGGCGGGCCGACTCGAGCCCGCTGCTGGTCGCGCTCGCCTACTTCGGCTTCTTCCTGAACCTGATCAACCTGATCCCGGTCGGCATCCTCGACGGCGGTGCGGTGTGGCGCTCGGCGAAGTGGCTGCGCCGCGGCGGCGGGGGCTCGAAGGCACTCGTCGTCTACGGGCTCTACTTCGCGACTCTCGCCGCGATGGCGGTCGGCATGGCCGGCACCTACGCGCCGCAGCACCGGCTGTAGATGGACGACCGGCGGATCCTCGACCGGCCCGAGAACGACCTGGAGCTGGCCGTCCAGAAGATCGCGACCGAGTTCCGAGAGGGCTTCGAGAAGGTGGCGCTCATCGACCGGCCCGCGGTCGCGCTGTTCGGCTCGGCGCGCGTGGACGAGACGCACCCGGCGTATGCGGCGGCCCGGGCCGTGGGCCGGCGCTTCGCCGACCGCGGCTGGGCGGTGATCACCGGCGGGGGCGGCGGCGTCATGGAAGGCGGCAATCGCGGGGCGCAGGAGGGCGGCGGGCTGTCGGTCGGCTTCAACATCAAGCTCCCGCACGAGCAGGCGCTGAACCCGTACTGCGACATCGGGCACACCTTCGACCACTTCTACGCGCGGAAGGTGTGCTTCGTGCGGCCGTCGTCCGGCTTCGTCATCTTCCCCGGCGGCTTCGGCACGCTCGACGAGCTGTTCGAGTCGCTGACCCTGATCGAGACCGGCAAGATCCTGAGCTTCCCGGTCGTCCTCTTCGACTCCGCCTACTGGGCCGAGCTGGCAGGCTGGGTGCGCGGGCGCCTGCTGGCGCAGGGGATGATCTCATCCGAGGACCTCGAGCTCCTGCACCTGACGGACGATCCCGACCACGCGGTGCAGTGCGTCGTGGACGGCTACCGGAACCGCCCGACGAACCACCGCTGAACCGCGGCAAACGAGCCCCGGCCCGCGCGGACACGTCTGGTGGCAGCCACCCGCGCGAAAGTGCGCCGCGAATGTGCCGGAAGTGTGACGTCCCGACCCGAGCCCGCGGTGATCGACGGGCCTGCATTGCGTCTGGTCGTCTCGCGCGGACACGTCTGGTGGCAGCCACCCGCCCGAAAGTGCGCCGCGAATGTGCCGGAAGTGTGACGGCGTCGCCTGTTCGGGCGTTCGCCGGCTCAGGTGACGGGCAGGACGATGTACGGGCCGGGTGGGGTCGCTCCCGGGCCGTAGACGGTCGTCGGGCTGTCCGGGATGTAATGCGAGCGAAACGCGTCCTTCCGCAGCACCTTGCCCGCCGCGTCGTACACCGTCCGGGAGACCGTGACGTCGAAGCCCAGCTCGCCGCTGCCGGCGAACACCTGCACCGAGCCCGGCGCCGCACGCGGATCGACCGCGAAGTTCATCGACGGCCGCGTCCACTTCACCTGCGGGCCGGTGTGCGCGACGACCCGCCGCCCCTCGGGCGTGCCGTAGAACGCGAACGTCAGCGTCTGATCCGTGTAGGACGCCTTGATGTAGATGCCGTGCTTCAGGTCGTTGCGGAACTTCAGATCCGGCCCGCCCCAGGCGACGGTGGCGTCGCGGCCGAGCGGGTAGTGCGACAGGTACAGGTTGTGGTTCGTCCGCTCGAGGATCGGGAGCCCCGTCTCGAACGCGTCGTTGAACAGCGTCGTCGCCGTCTGGCACACGCCGCCGCCGATCGACGGCAGCACCAGCGAGCCGATGATCTCCTGCCCCTCGAGGAAGCCCCGCTCGGCCGTCCGCGGCCCGACGACGGCGTTGAACGAGAAGACCTGGCCGGGGCGGATCAGGGTCCCGTCGATGAAGTCGGCCATCAGATGCACGTTGTGGATCCGGTTCGAGGACGAAGGACCCATCTGCGTCGTGTACGAGACGAGCCTCTGCCGGATCCCGAGCGCCTTCGCCCTCGCCGTCGTCAACGCCGCGGCGTGCGGGCCGAGCTCGATCCGGGCGATGCGGTCGCCCGCGGCGGCCGCTTCGACGGCGGTCACGACCTGTGCCGGATCGACGTCGCGGCCCGGCTGCGACGGAACGATCCGGACCGCCTTCGCGGCCACCACGAAGCGTGCGTTCCGCGCCCGCCGGATCCAGGCCCCGAGCCGCGGGCGCAGCAGCCTGGTCAGGCTCTCGCCGTCGAGTGAGACCGCCAGGACGCGACCGGTCGGGACGATTCGGACCGCGCGCGCGATCTGTCCGGGCGTGAGGACGCCGCGGCGCGCGCCGTGGAAGTCGACCGCGATCGGGCCCGCCACGAGCAAGCGGGCCTGCTTGGCCGCGACGGCGGCAGCCTCACTCGTGATCTGCGGCGCGACCGAGGCGAACGGCGCCCGGATTCTTGACCCGTCGCGCTCGAGCAGCCCGAGCAGGCGCGACCGAGCGAGCCGGAGCCCCGTCTGCGACGGCGTGACGACCACCCGCGTCCCGGCGACCCGCACCGTCGCCGACACCGCCGGACGGCCCGCGCGCGCCAGGACGCCGAGGATGTTGCCGGCACTCGGCGCCCGTCCGAGCACGACAGGCGCGACATCGACACGTTTCGCGACGACCAGCGACGACAGGGCGCCCGACGCCAGAGCACGCCTCGCGGTCGCGGCCGCGTCGACCGCGACCAGCCAGCCCCGTGGCACCTGGTAGGAGTGGGACCGCGTCGCGATCCGCACCGGCTGCGCGTCCCAGTCGTCGACGAGCGAGACGATCTGCGCCCGCGACTTCCCGCTTACATCGACACCGAGGACGTGGACCCCGGGCCTGGCGACGCCGTCGTACTGCAGAACCCGCACCGCCCCGGCGACGAGCAGCGCGGTGACGAGCGCGGCAGCGGCCAGGAGAACGATGCGCGTGCTCATCCCGGTCAGTGAAGCAGCCGGGCCAGCCGTCCGGTCAGACGCCGGGGATGACGAGCTCGAACCGGGCACCGTGCGGCGAGGCCGACGCGTACCGGAGCTCGCCCCCGTGAGCCGTCGCGTACGCATGCGCGATCGCGAGGCCGAGCCCCCAGCCCTCCCCGCGTCCGGTCGCCGCGGCGGCGTCGCGCGAGAAGCGGTCGAAGAGCCTCGGCACGAAGTCGGCCGACACTCCGTCGCCGCGATCCTCCACGGTCAGCCGCAGCTCGCCGTCCGCGACCCCGGCTGCGATCGTCATGGGCGGCCGGCCGTACCGCAGGGCATTCGTGATCAGGTTGCCCACGATCCTGTCGAAGACGACCGTGTCCACGAGCGGGCGCGCCGACCGGGGAACCTCGATCGCGAACTCCCCCGCGCGGTTGCCGGCGAGCGCGCCGACCAGCTCCACGATCTGCCGATGCAACTCGATCGGCACACGGTTGATCGGGAGCCGGTTCGAATCGACCCGCGACAGGTCGAGCAGCTCGTCGAGCAGCCGGGCCAGCCGCGCGGCGTTGCGCGCCAGCTGGCGGTGCAGCGCGGCGAGCTGGTCGGGCCCGAGCGTCGGCCCACGCTCGACCAGCGTCGCCGCGAGCTGGTGGATCGCGGCGGTGGGCGCCCGCAACTCGTGCGCCGCCACCGCGACGAAGTCGAAGGCGGAGTCGTCGTGCGTACCGCGCTCCCGATCGCTCATCCCGGTCTCTAGTTCAACCCGGGTGGCAAGGCTCCTCGGCTGGCGTATCGTCAGCCCTGGATGGACTACCGCGACCTGCCTTCCGTGGACGAGTTGAGCCGCGGCCTCGACGACCCGCTCGCGGTCGCGGCGGCGCGAGCCGTCCTCGACCGGGCGCGCGAGGAGATCGGCGCCGGGGCCGATCCGGGCGACCTGCCCGCACGCGTGCAGCACGAGCTCGCCCGCGCCCGGCAGCCGGCGCTGCGCCGCGTCCTCAACGCCAGCGGCGTGATCGTCCACACGAACCTCGGCCGCGCGCCGCTCGCTGCGCCGGCCCTCGCGCGCATCGACGCGGTCGCGCGCGGCTACTCGAACCTCGAGTATTCCCTCGACGAGGGAGCGCGAGGCTCACGGCAGGATCACGTCGCCGACATCCTGCGCCGGCTCACCGGCGCCGAGGCCGCCCTCGTCGTCAACAACAACGCGGCCGCCGTGCTCCTCGCGCTCGCCGCGCTCGCCGAGGGCCGCGAGGTGATCGTCTCGCGCGGCGAGCTGATCGAGATCGGCGACGGGTTCCGGATCCCGGAGGTACTTGCCCGGTCCGGCGCCCGCCTCGTCGAGGTGGGGACGACGAATCGCACCCGGATCGCCGACTACGAGGAAGCCGCGACGGCCGCGACGGCGGCGCTGCTGCGCGTCCACCAGTCGAACTTCAGGATCGTCGGATTCGCCGAGCAGCCGACGCTGCGCGAGCTCGGGGCCCTCGCCCGGCGGCTCGACGTGCCGCTCGTCGACGACCTCGGCTCGGGCGCCCTGATCGACCTCGGTGAGCCGACGGCGCGGGAGTCGCTGGCCGCCGGCGCGGCTCTCGTCTGCTTCAGCGGCGACAAGCTGCTCGGTGGGCCGCAGGCGGGCATCGTGGTCGGCCGCGCCGACCTCGTCGAGCTGCTGCGCCGGCATCCGCTGCACCGGGCAGTGCGGCTCGACAAGCTTTCGCTCGCCGCGCTCGAGGGGACGCTGCTGCTCTATCTCGACCCGGAGCGTGCCCTGGCCGAGGTGCCGGTGCTCCGGATGCTGCACGAGGACGCAGGCGTCGTCCGCGCCCGCGCCGAGCGGCTGGCGGCGGCCGTCGGCGGCGAGGTCGAGGCGACGCTCGCGGTGGTCGGCGGCGGGGCGCTGCCGCTCGCCGAGCTCCCCTCGTTCGCGTGCGCGGTCGAGGAGGAGCTGTCGCGGCCGTTGCACGCGCACGAGCCGCCGGTCGTGGGGATCATCCGCGACGGCCGCCTCCTGCTCGACTGCCGCACGCTCGCCGACGACGAGCTCGACGACGTGGCTGCGGCAGTCCACGCATGCCGCTGACAGTCGGCACCGCCGGGCACATCGACCACGGCAAGACGTGGCTCGTCCGCGCGCTCACCGGCAAGGACACCGACCGCCTGCCCGAGGAGCGGGCCCGCGGCATCTCGATCGACCTCGGCTACGCGCCGCTCGACCTGCCGGACGGCCGCCGCCTCTCGCTCGTCGACGTCCCGGGCCACGAGCGCTTCGTCCGGACGATGATCGCCGGCGCGACCGGCATCGACCTCTTCCTGCTCGTGATCGACGCGCTCGAAGGCGCCCGGCCGCAGACGCTCGAGCACCTCGCGGTGCTGCGGCTGCTCGGCATCGACCTCGGCGTCGTCGCCGTGACGAAGGCCGATCTGGCGGACGCCGAGACACTCGCTCTGGCACTGGCAGAGGCTCAGGACCTGGTGCCCGGCACCGAGGTGGTGGCCGTTTCGGCCAAGACCGGCTTGGGCCTCGTCGAGCTCCGCGCCGCACTCGCCCGCGTACCTGCCCGGGAACGAGACACGGCGGGCGCGACGCGGCTCTGTGTCGATCGCGTCTTCACGCTGAAGGGAATCGGCACGATCGCGACCGGCACGCTCTGGTCGGGCTCGATCGGCGAAGGAGACACGCTGCGCGTCGAGCCGGGCGGACGCGAGGTCCGCGTCCGCTCGGTGCAGGTGCACGACACGCCCGTGGCCCGCGCGGACGCAGGCCAGCGGGTGGCGGTCAACCTGCCGGCGGTCGCGAAGCGCGACCTGGCCCGCGGCGACGTCCTCGTCGCGGCCGGCAGCTACCCGGTGACCTACCGGCTCGATGTGGTGCTCGACGAGCTCGAGCCGGTGCCGGCCGCCGTCACCGTCCACCTCGGCACGAGCGCCGTGCCGGCGCGGGTCGCCCGGTCGGGCCGATACGCCCAGCTGCGGCTGACCCGGCCGCTCGTCGCTGCGCGCGGCGACCGAGTCGTGCTGCGCACCGACACGACGGTCGGCGGCGGCGTCGTGCTCGACCCCGCCCCGCCCCGGCGGCTGGACGACGGTCGGCTCGGCGTCCTCGAGCGCGGCGACCCCGACGAGATCGTCGCCGCGCTCGTCCACGAGCCGACGACGCGGGCCCAGCTTGCCGCGCGCGGCCTGCTCGCGCCCGCCCAGCTCGACGCGGGCCTGGCCGGGCTCGACCGCGCCGGCGACTACCACTTCGCTCCCGCCTGGCTCGCCGGCCTCCAGGCCGACGTCCGGGCCCGGCTCGCCGAGCGGGCCGTCGCGAGCCCGCTGGATCCCGGCCTCCCACTTGCCGAGCTGCTGCCGCGCGAGCCGTGGGCGCCGCTCGTGCTCGACCGTCTCGAGCTCGAGCGGCGAGACGCGAAGGCGTACCTCCCGGGCGCCTCGGCCTCCCTCGGCGCCCGCGCGGAAGCGGCTGCGCAGCTCGAGGGGCGGCTCGCGGAGGAGGAGATCGTGAAGGTCGACGATCGCGCGCTCGCCGCGTTCCTCGAGACCGAGGGCAGGCTCCGCCTCGTCGGCGACGGCTTCGCCGTCTCGACACCGCTCTACGAGCGCGGCCTGGAGCTGCTGACGTCGCTCGACCCGATCACGCTCGCGTCGTTCCGCGATGCGCTCGGCGTCGGCAGGCGCACGGCGCAGCTGCTGCTCGAGCGCTACGACGGCGACGGGATCACGCTGCGGCGCGGCGACGTGCGAACGCTGCGACGGCGTCGTTAGAGTGCCGCGCTCGAGCGCACGCACGGAGCGGCATGGGCCCGGTGGCCCAGCCGGTCTTCAAAACCGGTGAGGTCTGGCAACCCCAGGCTGGGTGGGTTCGACTCCCACGCCGCTCCGCCAACGACGCACCGGGACTCACCCCCTGTGAACGTCGGACTCGAGCTCGCAGGCCCCGCCGTTCACACCCGCCGTCGTGTACCAGATGTCGGCGGCTCCTCTCGACAGGAACGAAAGGACGATCTGGCCCTTGTACGTGTGGCCGGCCAGGGTCACCTTCGCAGCGACCGCCTGGGGCCCGGATGATGGAGTGCTCTGGCCGACCGCATATTCGTTGTACGGCTTGTTGTAATAGGAGCCAGTCAGATGCGAGATCTTCAGCCGGCCGGGGAGCCTGACGGTGCCTGTGCGGCACGAGGTTTCGGCGGTGCTCGTGATCGTTCCGTGAAAGCCGGTGACGTAGCCGCCGCTCGTCACCGTGAACGTCGCGTCGAGGTCCCCTGTGAGCTTCCAGATGCCCGGAGCGGGTGGTGCGACCGTAGTCGCGCGACCTCCTGCGGTCGCACCGTGGGCCGCCGGAACGAGCGCCGCGAACACGGCAGCACACGTGAAAGCGCCTCTGCCGACCATCAGTAACACGCTCCCGGCGTCGTGATGCCGGGATATGCCCAGCCGAGCCACTGGAAACTCTGCGAGGAGACCGTCATCGAGTTGGGCTTCAGCTTCCAGGCCTTCACCGTTGCGCCGGACGCCCACTGGCTGAGCGTCGGGAGCTCCGGCAGAGCTCCTGCCTGCAGTGCCGTCTGGAGCGAGCCGACCGCCCACTCCGAGGGGTCGAGCACCAGATCCTTCGCGTTGGCACCACCGGGCGCGATCGCGCCGCTCGAACTCACCTCCGGTGGTGCATCGGCGTCGTAGACCAGGACGGCCGGCCCATCGGTGCCGTTCGTCTCGGCGAACGCCAGGCCGCCGAGGCTCGCGCCTTTCAGCGCACCCGCCGCGGTCAACTGGGCGAGCGTCGAGGTGATCACGCCGGGATCGGTCGTGATCGCCTGCACGAGGCTCGAACCGGCGAACCCGTTGAACTCGTTGACGAAGTTGCTCAGGAGCTCGGTGGGCTTCAGCGGCGTGAACGTCATCGAAGCGGTGTCCGAGGCGGAGCTCGTGTCGGTCGACAGCGTGCCGTCGGTGTTCCGCGCCCAGGCGTCGAGCGACCAGGTTCCCGGCTTCGTTCCGACGGTGATCGTGAAATCGTACGTTCCGGTCGCGTCGGTCGTCACGTTCACCGATCCATGCGTCGGCGCCGAGAGCGTGCCGGCCGGCCAGACGCGCCCGGACGGGCCGCAGACGGTCGCGCGTGGCGCCGTGGTGAGAGCGCTGCCCGGGCTGGTCGGCATCACCGTCAGTTGCACGCCGACGTTGCCCTTCGGCCGGCCGTACTCGGTCGTCTTGATCGTTCCTTTGACCACGTCGAGCCCGCTGGCGGGGACGCTCGGCCTGTCGAAGCTGAGCTGCAACTGGAGCCCGGCGTCGAGCGTGAAGTTGGCGGTCGCGGTTGCGCCGGCGGTGACTGTCGCCGAGTCCGAAGCAGGCTTGAACGTCGCCTTCTTGAGCGACGGCAGGTCAGGGACGACGCGCCAGCTTCCTGCCGGGACGGTGGCGTAATAGAAGCCGCCGGGCCCGCTCGCCACCGAGACGTGATCCGGGTGGCCGTCGATCGTCCCGTAGGCGCGGATGCTGACGCCGGGCACGCCGCCCCCGTCCTTGTCCGAGACCGTTCCCTGGATCGCGCCCGTCTTCGGCGCCTTCCCCGGGAAGTTCGCGAACGCCTTGACGGGCTTCAGGAAGCGGCCTCCTTCGGTCACGTCGCCGGGGCACGGCTGGGGCCCACCGCCGCCGGTGATGCCGTAGTAGTTGAGCCCGTGGGGCATCGCCGCGTTCGGGGCGATCGCGGTCGAGGCGACCCCGCCGGCGACCCAGTGCCGGTAGAGGCCGTCGAAGTAGTTGATCGTGTACGACGTCGCACCCGGAACGGTCGGGAACTCGACGCCGATGCCCCAGAGGCAGCGACCGTCCGGGGTGGGCGTCGTGAGGAGCACGAAGTGCGCCGGGATCTTTCGGCTCGACGGTCCGGCGGCAGCCCCGGCACCGGCCAGGATCATCGCGCCGACGACGGCGACCAGCCCTGCCAGGACGACGCTTCGAAGCGTCGAGTTGCTCTCGCTCATTCCTTTCTCTCCCCCGTTGGCCGACGACCGTCCCACAAGTATCCGGGCGCCGAAGAACGAAGCGCAATACGCCGCGCGGCGTATTCGGCGGCCGCCGGATCAGCCGAGCAGATCGTGAACGAGCGCCGCCAGTTGGAGGCGCCCGCGTACCCCGAGCTTCGCGTACACGTTGTCGAGGTGCTTCTTCACCGTGCCGGAGGCGATCGTGAGCCGGTCGGCGATCTCGGCGTTGGTCGACCCTCCGACCGCGAGCCGCACGACATCCGCCTCGCGGGCGCTCAGCCGGAGGGTCTGCAGCTTCAGCGAGCTGAGCGCCTGCGCGCCTGCGCTCAGCAGGATCGCGCCGGGGTGATCGCGCCGGGCGGCCAGGTAGTGGAGGACGAGTCGGCGGTTGCCCAGGCGCGCCCCCAGCGGTTGCGCGAGCACGAGTCCGCCCCCCTCGTGCAGTCGACCGCGCTCGGCCGCGACCCACCGCTCGACGCGGGCCGGGAGCGAGCTCGTCGATGTCGGACGCCCGAAGAAGCGATAGAGACTGACGAGCGCTCCCGGCGTGAGCTCCTGAGGTGGCTCCCAGAGCACGATGATCCCCGAGTCGCTCTGCTCGAGTGCATCGGTTGCGACCCCGAGCAGGGTGTGCAGGCGGTGCTGCTCGGCGGCGTT
The DNA here is from genome assembly GCA_964468985.1 of uncultured Gaiellales bacterium. Classification (GTDB taxonomy): domain Bacteria; phylum Actinomycetota; class Thermoleophilia; order Gaiellales; family Gaiellaceae; genus PALSA-600. The sequence continues at coordinate 12,329 of CAYXXE010000002.1, forward strand.
GCGCCAGGCCTGCGTGAGGTGCGGCCTCGCGGCCTCGAACAAGAGCTGCTCCCGGTTGGAGTAGTTCGCGTCGGCGCGGGAGGCTGCGACGCCGACCACCGTCGGGATGGGCGCCGAGAGCATCACGGCGATCTGGTATTCGACCCCCATCGGCCGGTAGACGTGCTCGTACAAGGACGTCTCGTGGAACTCCGCCTGGGTCATGAAGTCGCTGATCCGGCGGGCCGACCCGTCGCCGCTCTCGGTCGAATACCGGATCAGCGGATGATCGTCCGCGTGCCGAGCGAGGTGCTCGCCCGCGCCGGGCGGGATGACGAACGACCGGGGCTCGACGGCATAGATCACACGGCCGGCGACCGGGTCGACCTGGTTCATCGTCACCACGTCGGACGGCAGCAGACGGGCGACCTGCTCGACGAGGAGCTGGGACAACTCGATCGGATCGCGGGCAGAAGACACGACCCTGACGACCTCGAGCACGGCCTCGTAGTCGCGGGCTTCGAGCCGTGCGCCGCGCGTCGGCCGGAGCCGCTCGGCCTTCTTGTCCACGGGGGGACTGTATTGGCGGCCGACCACCCTGCTGACCCGCTGCGGCACGATCCGGCAGCGGTGACTGCTCGCCGGGCGGCGGGACAGGCGCCTTCGAGTTGCCTGGCACGAGCGAACGGGGTTAGATTCGCTGCTCGGCTGCGACCAACAGGAGGTGGGGCATGGATCTCGTGCTGAGCGCGACACGGCGCCGGACGTTGCGGCAGTTCGCGCTCGGCCTCGGGGTCGTGTGCTTCGTTCAGCTGTCGGGGCTCGCCGGCCGAAGCCAGGCCGTCACCGGCGCTGCGCTGCCGCCGACCTGCGCCGGTAACCCACTTGCAGGCGGTGTCCATCCGGACTGTGTCTACCGGCCGTTTGCAAGCCCGAAGGCAGCGCTCGTGACGGGCTCGGGCAAACTGACCCACTTCTCGAGAGTCGGGAAAGGCCCCGTCTATCAGTTCACGGTCGTCGTGAAGTACAAGAACCCGTTCGCCCTGTGCCCGGAGCCGACTCCCGTCAGCGCCATTCCGTGCCAGCAGCCGGGGGTTGCCCTGCCCGTAGCCGGGAGGTACATCCCGGGCAAGGCGCAACTCACCCAGCCGACCTCCCTGTCGCCCGTCGGAGCGAGTAGCTGCCCGAACACGGTCGGTACCTGCACCCTGCGGTTCCAGGTGATCTCGTCGGAGGACTACGGCAGGATCGTCCTCGTCTTTCACCTCGCCGTGACCGACCTCACGACGAACCCGGGGAGCGACCTCGGGATGGCCGGATTCGAGTTCCCGCTGGTCCTGAACGTACCGAGGTCAAAGGGCTAGGAGGCGCGCCTCCGCCGCGGCCCGCTCGCCTCCGCAGCGGCGTCGTCCCGGCTTCGCCGGCTCGCCTCACCGAGCACCTCCAACACCGCCTCGACCAGCAGTCGCGGTGAGAACGGCTTGGCGATGAAGATACTCGGCGCGGTACTCGCGGCCGCGGGCGGCGCGCCGCCGTTGGCCGCGTCGTCGGAGTAGCCGGACATGAAGACGATCGGCAGCAGCGGGTCGATCGCCGCGATCCTGGCAGCCAGCTCGCGGCCGCCGAGGCCCGGCATCGCGAGGTCGGTGACGAGCACGTCGAACGCGGTCGGGGCGGCCTCGAAAAGATCGAGAGCCGCGCGGCCGTTCTCGGCCGGCCGCACCAGGAAGCCGGCGCGCTCGAACGTGCTCACGGCCAGCTCGCGCACCATCGGCTCGTCCTCGGCGAGGAGCACGCGAACGGCGGCGGCAGGCGTGGCGGCTTCCGAGCCGGCGCCCGCGGGCAGGGTCGCCTCGTCGACGAGTGGCACATGGACCGTGAAGGTCGAGCCGCGACCCGGCGCCGACTCGACGCGGACGAACCCGCCGCTCTGGGCCACGGTGCCGTAGACGCTGGCGAGGCCGAGCCCGACGCCTCCCCCGGCCGACTTCGTGGTGAAGAACGGCTCGAACGCCCGCGCCCGCGTGGCGGCATCCATCCCGGAGCCGGTGTCGGCGACCGAGACGAAGGCGTAACGGCCGGGCTCGACCGCGAGCTCGGCGGCGAGCGCATCGCTCACCTCCACGTGTCCCGACGTGATCGTGAGCGTGCCGCCGTCGGGCATCGCGTCGCGCGCGTTGAGCGCGAGGTTGAAGATGACCTGCTCGAGCTGGCCGGGATCGACCGAGGCGAGCGTCGAGCCGGGGTCGGTGTCGACGACCAGCTCGATCGCCCCGATCAGCCGCTGCACCAGCCGCGCCGTCGAGACGACGACGTCGTTCAGCTCGACCAGCTGCGGCGCGAGCGCTTGCTTGCGGCTGAAGGCCAGGAGCTGGCGCGGCAGCGCGGAGGCCTGCTCGGCCGCCTCCTTGATCCGGAGCGCCTCGTCGTGCAGGTGCGTCCCCCGCTCGAGCCCGTCGAGCAGCAGCTCGCTGTAGCCCTTGATCGCCGTGAGCATGTTGTTGAAGTCGTGCGCGACGCCGCCCGCGAGCCGGCCGATCGCCTCGAGCTTCTGCGCCTGGACCAGCTCGTCACGCAGCCGGTCGCGCTCCGCCTCGGCCAGCTTCCGCTCGGTGATGTCCAGCAGGAAGCCCTGCACGTAGGCGGCTCGCCCCGACTCGTCGCGGACGAGGTGCGTCTCGTCCTGCACCCAGACGACCCGGCCGTCGCGGGCGATGTACCGGTACTCGGACCGGAACGGCTCACCGGTCGACCGCACCGCGGCGGCGGCCTCGAAGACGCGGTCGCGGTCGTCGGGATGGACGACCCTCGCCAGCAGGTCGGGGTCGGCCCGCCACTCGTCGGACGAGTAGCCGAGCATCGACTCCACCTGCGAGCTGCAGAAGATGTTGGGCCGCGACAGGTCGAGCGGCCGGACGAACGTGACGAGCGGCAGCTGCTCGACCAGCGTCCGGTAGCGCTCCTCGGCCTCGGCGAGGCGCACCTGGCTGAACCCGAGCTCCTCCTGGGCGAGTCGCTGCTTCGTCAGGTCGCGGAGCTGGCTCACGAAGTAGCGGGGCGTCCCGTCCGGGCTGCGGACGAGCACCGAGGTCAGCGTCACCCAGACGGCTTGGCCCGCCGCATGCAGGTACCGCTTCTCACGCTCGAACGCCGGCTGCTCGCCTGCCGCGGCTCGCTCGCCGAACTCTCGCTCCGCCGACCGGTCGGCGGGATGCGTGAGGTCGACCGCGCTCATCCCGACGAGGTCGCGGAGCGGGTAGCCGAGCAGGTCGCAAAAGGCGCGATTCGCGTGCAGAACACGGCCGTCGGTCGCGACGATCGACATCGGGCTCGCCGCCTGTTCGAAGGCAGCAGCGATCCACTCCCCGTCGGGAGGCGGGTCGTGACCGGTGACATCGGCGCTCATGTCGATGGTGGAGTCGACGGTGAACGTTCTTGGACTCGCGAAGCTGTCCGGGTCGACTTTGACAGAAACGGCGGCCGGACGACGTGGGATCGGGCGCGTTTACCATCCGAACCGTGACCAGACGCCTCTTCGCCGCCGCCTTGACGCCCCTCGCCGACGGGGGCGAGTCGGTCGACCTGGACGCCGTCCCCGGCTACATGGCGTTCCTCGCCGCGGGAGGCGTGGACGGCGTGCTCGCGCTCGGCTCGACCGGCGAAGGGATCCTGCTGACGGTGGCAGAGCGCACGCGCGTGCTCGCGGCCTTCATCGCCTGCGGACTGCCGGTGATCGCCCACTGCGGCGCCCAGACGACCGCCGACACGGTCGCCCTCGCTGCGGACGCGGCGGCTGCCGGCGCCGCCGGCGTGGCCGTGATCGGGCCGCCCTACTTCCCGCTCGACGACGAGTCGCTGCTCCGCCACTTCACCGCAGCCGCCCGAGCCTGCGCCCCGGTGCCGTTCTACGTCTACGAGTTCGAGCGGGTCTCCGGCTACGCGGTGCCGCCGGCGGTGATCGGGCGGCTGCGGGAGGCCGCGCCGAACCTCGCGGGGCTGAAGGTGAGCGACACCCCGTTCGCGAAGATCGAGCCGTACCTGATCGAGGGGCTCGACCTGTTCGTCGGCGCGGAGGCGCTGATCGGCCAGGGGCTGGCTGCCGGTGCCGCGGGCGCGGTCAGCGGGCTCGCCTCGGCCTTCCCCGAGGTGGTCGCCGAGGCCGTCCGGACCGCCGACTCGCAACGCGCCGGCGAGTTGCGGGCCCTCGTCGAGCGCTACCCGAGACTCGCCGCGCTGAAGGCGATCGTCGCCGACCGGGGCGTGGCGATCGGTGAGGACCTGCGGGCGCCGCTCCGGCGGCTGAGCGCCGACGAGCGCCGGGCCGTGCTGGCCGACGTCGAGGCGTTCCTGGCCGGGGGCTGGACCGGCTAGACCGGCTCGTCCGGTTCGCGCAGCTCGCCGATCGCCGCGCGGGCGCGGTCGTGCACGCCGGCGCGCCGCTCGACGACGTCGTCCGGGACGATCTCCGGAGCCGGCGCGGGCCCGGGCTCGGCCGAGCGTGCGTCTGCGAGCCGGGCGCGGAGATCGTCGGCCGGCGAGGGTGCGAGCGCCGGGCGCGAGCGGCGCCGCAGCAGCGCCCGGAGGCCGAGACCGCCCGCGAGCAGGGCCAACAGGCGCTTCACGGCCGGGTTCCCCTCACGGGAGGCGATGCTACACTCCCGCCGCTTCTCGCCACGCCCGTCGTGCCGTCGCCACCCGAACGGCACAAGCTCGCACAGAACGCGGTGGGGCCGATTCAGTCCATGAGAAGGGGGAATTCGGGTCTGTGAACGAGTACGAAATCATGTTGCTGCTGGACCCGGACCTCGCCGAAGAGCGGGCGAACGAGGTCATCCAGCGCATCCGCGACTCCGTCGAGGGCTCCGGCGGCAGCTGGGACGGCCACGCGCCCTGGGGCCGGCGCCGGATGGCCTACGAGATCAACCACAAGATCGAGGCGGTCTACCACCTCCTGCTCTTCACCAGCTCGGCCGAGACGCTCGCCGAGATCACCCGCGTGCTCAAGATCACGGATGGTGTCACCCGGCACGGCGCCTTCAAGCGCGTCCAGGGTGGCCACACCTACGCGCCGGCGCCGATTCCGGCCGTGCCCGTCCCGCACGTGGCCGAGCGGTCCGATGACGGCGACCTGGACGCGGAGTAGCCTGGAAGCCGATTCCAGGAGAGGAGCGAGACCATGGCCAACATCAACCGCGTCGTACTCGTCGGCAACCTGACCCGCGACCCCGAGCTGCGGCAGACCCCGGGCGGCATGCCCGTCTGCAGCCTGCGCATCGCGGTCAACACCCGCCGCAAGGACAACGCGACCGGGCAGTGGACCGAGAAGCCGAACTACTTCGACATCACCGTCTGGGGCGCGCAGGGCGAGAACTGCGCCCAGTATCTCGCGAAGGGACGCCCGGTCGGGATCGACGGCCGGCTCGAATGGCGCGAGTGGGACGCCCAGGACGGCACCAAGCGCCAGGCCGTCGAGGTCATCGCCGACACCGTGCAGTTCCTGGGCGGGCGGGGCGAGGCCGGCGGCAGCGGCGAGGGCGGTGGCGGCGGCAACCAGTTCGTGCCCGCCGGGGCCGGCTCCGACGCCGACTTCACGGCCACCGACGACGACATCCCGTTCTAAGGAGAGACCCTTGGCAGCACCGAAGACCGAACGCACCAGGAAGCGCACCGCGCCGGCGGGAGCCGGCCGCCGCAAGTCGTGCTTCTTCTGCAAGACGCACGTCGACGAGGTCGACTACAAGAACGTGAACGAGCTGCGGCGCTACGTGTCCGAGAAGGGCAAGATCCGCTCGCGCCGGATCAGCGGGGCGTGCCGCCGCCACCAGCGGCAGGTCTCCGTCGCGGTGAAGCGCGCCCGCGAGCTCGCCCTGCTCCCGTACGTCGGCGACAAGTAGGCGGCCGGCGGTGGACGTGATCCTGAGAGAAGACGTCGACTCGCTCGGCCTGCGCGGCGACGTCGTGCACGTCGCGCGCGGGTACGCCCGCAACTTCCTGCTCCCCCGCGGCCTCGCCCAGGTCGCGACGCCGGCGCTCGTGAAGGAGATCGAGAAGCGCGACGCCTTCGCCCGCCGCCAGGAGGCGAAGAGCGTCGAGGACGCCCGCGCGATCGCACGTCGGGTCGAGGCGCTCGAGCTGCGCTTCGACGTCAACGCCGGCCCGACCGGCTCGCTGTTCGGCTCCGTCACCGCGACGAACGTCGCCGACCGCCTCTGGGAGCAGGAGAAGATCCGCGTCGACCGCCGCAAGGTGTCGCTGCAGGCGATCAAGCGCGTCGGCCGCTATGCCGTCCCCGTCGAGCTCTTCCCCGACGTCGTCGCCGAGGTGCGCATCGCGGTGGCGCCGGCCGGCCAGGAGCCGCCGTCGGCGGAGGCGACCGCGGAGGCGGCTGCAGAGGTCGAAGCCGCGGCGGAGGCCGCGCGCGCGGAGACCGAGGTCGACGACGACGCCGGTTTCGATGACGCCTCTTTCGACGATGCCGATTCGGACGATGCCGAGCCGGACGATGCAGAGCCGCACTTGGTCGAGCAGGAGGCCGGCGCGAGCGCGGCCGACGACGCCGGGCTCTCGACCGAGCTCGCCTGAGCCCGGCTCGCCCGCGCACCACAGGATCGTCCACAGGCGCTCGCCGAGGCCTGTGGAAAACCGGCCGCCGGGCGCGGCGGTCTTGGCTCCAGCTGTGACCTCCGGGCGGCCGCGGCTCTTTCCACAGCCGCGGTGAGCCTGGGGAAAGTTCGCGGAATCGTCCGCTCCTAGCGGAGATTCTGTCCACCGCCTCTGCTAGAACATACGTTCTGTTCTCCCTGCACCGGAAGGCCTCCGGCGCTGCGGACGGGCTCTTTCAACACCCTTTCGGAAGGGACTGATCGCAAGTTGACTACACCGCACATGGCTCAGCCTGCCCAGGCGTTTGCGGCCGCCCCGGTCCCGCCGCAGAACCTCGACGCGGAGGAATCGGTGCTCGGCGCGATGATGCTCTCGCCCGGCGCCATCGGCGCGGTGAGCGAGATCCTCGACGCCGGCGACTTCTATCGCGAGAGCCACGGCACGATCTACCGGGCGGCGCTCGGGCTCTATGCGAAGGGCGAGCCGGTCGACGCGATCACCCTGGTCGACGAGCTCGACCAGCAGGGGCGGCTCGAGTCGGTGGGTGGCCAGGAGCGCGTGCTCGAGCTGGCGGCGCTCGTGCCGGCCACGTCGAACGCCGCCCACTACGCGCGCATCGTCCACGAGATGGCGACCCTGCGCGGGCTGATCCGTGCGGGCAACGACATCGCCCGCCTCGGGTTCGACCGTCCCGGCGACACGATCGAGCTGGTCGACCGGGCCGAGCAGATCGTCTTCGAGCTCTCGCAGCAGCGGGTGTCGAGCGAGTTCGCGCACATCGACTCGCTGCTCAAGGAGTCGTTCGAGCGGATCACGACGCTGTACGAGGCCGGCACCGACATCACCGGTACGCCGTCCGGCTACCGTGACCTCGACCGCGTCACCTCCGGCTTCCAGCCCGGCAACCTGATCATCATCGCCGCCCGGCCGTCGATGGGGAAGTCGGCCCTCGCACTGGGCATGGCCGCGAACGTCGCCGTCCGGCACAACAAGCCCGTCGCCCTGTTCACGCTCGAGATGTCGAAGTCCGAGGTGACGCAGCGCTTCATGTGCTCCGAGGGGAAGGTCGAGTCGCAGCGCCTGCGCACCGGCAAGCTCGCCGCCGACGACTGGCCCCGGCTCACGGCTGCCTGCGACAAGCTGTCGAAGGCGCCGATCTACGTCGACGACACCGGCTCGATCACGATGATGGAGATCCGGTCGAAGCTGCGGCGGCTCAAGACCCAGCAGCCCGACCTCGCGCTCGTCATCGTCGACTACCTCCAGCTGATGACCAGCGGCACGAACGTCGAGAACCGGGTGCAGGAGGTGTCGCAGATCAGCCGCCAGCTGAAGGTGCTCGCCCGTGACCTCGACGTGCCGATCATCGCGCTGTCGCAGCTCTCGCGTGCCGTCGAGCAGCGCCACGACAAGCGGCCGATCCTCTCCGACCTGCGCGAGTCGGGCTCGATCGAGCAGGACGCCGACATCGTCATGTTCGTCTACCGCGACGAGTACTACAACCCCGAGGAGACCGACTCCGCCGGCATCGCCGAGCTCCTCATCGCCAAGCACCGGAACGGGCCGACCGACATGACGAAGGTCGCGTTCCAGAAGCGGTACGCGAAGTTCGCGGACCTGGCGGCCGGATGAGCGCGCCGTGAGCGCCGCCCCGACCACCGTGTGGGTCTCCCCGAGCGCGACCGCGTTCTCGTGCCTGTGCGAGCACTGCCTCGAGCACGCCCGGGTCGCAGGAGCGTCGCTGTTCGAGGCGATTCAGGCCGCCGGCCTCCGCGGCGCGATCCCCGTCGACACGAACCTGGTGGTCGCCCGTTGCGAGGCCGGGCACGAGCTCGTCGTGCGCCGGGTCGAGCGGCCACCCGGCCTCGCCACCGACGTCAGGCAACTCCAGCTCGCATGATCGAGCGGCAACACGTCTGGCTCGGCCCGGAGGCGACGTCCTTCGACGAGCCGTGCGAGGCGTGCCTGGCCGCCCGGGAGTCGCTCGCCGAGGAGACCGTCGTGCACGGCACGCTCCGCTCGGAGGCGGACGTCGGCTTCATCACCTGCCGACGGGGCCACCGGCTGGTCGTCCACCGGATCGGGCGGGCAGACCTCGGCCGTGCGAACGCCGGCGTTCCGGCCTGACGGCACTACACTGACGCGGTGCCTGCGACCGTAGTCGTCGGGGCGCAGTGGGGCGACGAGGGCAAGGGCAAGATCGTCGACCTGCTCGCCCAGCAGTCGGACGTCGTGTGCCGCTACCAGGGCGGGCCGAACGCCGGGCACACGATCATCGTCGGCGACGAGACCTGGAAGCTGCGGCAGATGCCGAGCGGAGTCGTGTCGGGCACGACCTCGGTGATCGGGGCCGGGTGCGTCGTCGACCCGCAGGTGTTCGTCGACGAGGTCGACCTGCTGATCGAGCGCGGCATCGACCCGGCGATCGTGACGCTGTCCGGCAACGCCCACCTGATCATGCCGTGGCACGTGACGATCGACCAGGCCTCCGAGCGACGGCTCGGCAACCTCCAGATCGGCACGACGCGCCGCGGGATCGGGCCGGCGTACGCCGACAAGGCCTCCCGGATCGGCATCCGCGTCCAGGACGTGCTCGACCCGAAGATCCTGCGGCAGAAGATCGAGATCGCGCTCGCCGAGAAGAACCTGTGGCTCGAGCGGATCTACGAGGTGGAAGGGTTCGACCTCGAGGAGGTGTGGGCTCGCTATGCCGGTTTCGCGGAGCGGCTCGCCCCCTTCGTGGGCGACGTGTCGCTCCTCGTCGACCGGGCGCTCCGGGACGGGCAGCGCGTGCTGTTCGAGGGCGCGCAGGCGACGATGCTCGACCTCGATCACGGGACGTATCCGTTCGTCACGTCGTCGAACCCTGTCGCCTCCGGCGCCGCGACCGGGATCGGGATCGGGCCGACGCGCATCGACCGCGTGCTCGGCGTCAGCAAGGCGTACGTCACCCGCGTGGGCGAAGGGCCCTTCCCGTCCGAGATCGAGGGTCCCGACCAGGAGCGGCTCCGCGAGCTCGGCGGCGAGTTCGGCACGGTCACGGGCCGAAACCGCCGCTGCGGCTGGCTCGACCTGGTCGCGCTGCGATACGCCGTCCGCGTGAACGGGATCACGTCGCTGGCGCTGACGAAGCTCGACGTGCTGTCGGCGTTCGCCGAGCTGCCTGTCTGCGTCCGCTACCGGCTCCGCGACGGCTCGGAGACGGAGCACTTCCCTGCCCACCAGTCCGACTTCCACCGTGCACGCCCGGTGTGGGAGGTCAAGGCCGGCTGGCAGCAGGGCCTCGACGGCGCCTCGAGCGTGGCCGACCTGCCCCGGGCGGCGCGCGATTACGTCGAGTTCGTCGCGTCGGAGCTCGAGGTGCCGATCGAGCTCGTCGGCGTCGGCGCCGACCGCGACCGCGTCCTCGCGTGAGCCGGCGCGCAGGCGGCAGCTCCTCGACGGCGAAGGGCCTCGACTCGAACCGCTCCCACAGGCAGCGGCAACCGTGAGCGGCAACGGCTGGGTCGAGCTGATCGTCACCGGGTCGATCGTCGTCCCGGTCGCGATCACGGCGGTCCTCGCCTGGAAGATCCTGCGCGGCGCCAAGAACGATCCGGACGAGCAGCGGCTGAAGCGCGCCCAGCAGGAAGCGGAGGCAGCCCGCCGCGCCTCCCGCAGCCGCTGAGCCCGCAGATCCGCCACGGCTGCGCGGGACGCGTCCCGTCGTCAAACGAGGGTGACGGAAGCGTGACGAACGATCCACAGATCGGCTCACGCGGACGCGTCCGCCGGGGCGAGTTCTGGGGTCAGACCAGCGTTACGAAAGTGTGAAGAGAGCGGAGGCCGCGCGCCACAGTTGGCTTGGTTGAGCCGCTTTTCGGTCGAAGACAGCCTCGTCAGGCCATGGTCGAAGCGGCCGGCTCTGGGGTCAGACCAGAGCCTTCGAAAACCCTCTCCGCGGAGTCGGACGGCTCCGTCTGCCACGTCCGCGGCGGCCGTGGCCCGTCGTCAAACGAGGGTGTCGGAAGTGTCACGGCGGCGGAGAGTCGAGCTCGATCCACCGCTCGAGGTCTCCCGGCGTGTCGGCGTCCGCGAGGAGCTCCGGGTCGACGTCGAGCATGGCGACGTCGAGCAGTTCGTACGTTGCCTTCAGCGAGTAGTCGCCGGCAGCGAGCGCCCCGTCGAGGTGCGCAAGCGCGCTCTTCGCCCACGCGCCGGGCAACGGGCCCTCCTGCGTCACGGCGGCGTCGCGGCACGCGGCTCCGAGCGAGCGGAGCAGCTCCGGCGTGATGCGGAAGCAGTCCACGGGCAGCACCACCGTCACCTCGTTCGCCGCAGCGCGCAGTCCCGCGACGACACCGGCGATGGGCGCCCGCACCACGCTGCCGTCGTCGAGCACCGGGAACGGCAGCTCGAGCTCGCCCGCCTTGCCCACCGCGATCCGCTCGTCACAGACCTCCCCCAGCACCCGCCAGCCTCGCTCGGCCAGCGTCTCGTCGCCCAGCCGGGCGAGCGCCTTCGGCGAGCCGAACCGCCGGCTCGCCCCGCCGACGAGGAGAACGCCGGTCAGCCCTCGATGCGCCACGGCTCGGTGTAGATGTTCAGACGTCCATCACGGACGAAGCCGCACACGGTCAGGCCTCGGTCGGCGGCGAGCTCGACCGCCAGCGACGACGGCGCTCCAACAGCCACCAGGATCGGGCAGCCCGCGACCGCGGCCTTCTGGACCAGCTCGAACGACAGCCGGCCGCTCACACAGAGCACCGCGCCCGCGAGCGGCAGAGCGCCCTCACGAAACGCCCAGCCGATCACCTTGTCCATCGCGTTGTGCCGCCCGACGTCCTCACGGACGCAGAGCAGCCTGCCGGCTCCGTCGAAGAGCCCCGTCGCATGGATACCGCCCGTCGCCGCGAAGGCCGCCTGCGCCTCCCGCAGCAGCCCGGGCAGGCTGCAGACGAGAGCCGGCGTGACCCTGAGGTCGCTCTCCACCCGCGCCGCCTCGACGGCGATCGCCTCCAGAGCCCCCTTGCCGCACACGCCGCACGACGACGTCGTATAGAAGCTCCGCTGCAGCCGGACGGGATCGAAGCCCGGCGCATCGACCTCGACCGTGTTCGCGGCGAGGTCGACCGGGAGTCGCGCGGAGAGCGGCCGCAGCCCCTCCGACAGCGCGAAGCCGAGCGCCAGCTCCTCGTCGTGCCCGGGCGTCCGCATCGTGACCGCGACCGGCCGGCCGCCGATCCTGATCTCGAGCGGCTCCTCCACGGCGACCACGTCGGCGGCGTCACCGGCGGGGTGCCGGACGACGCTCACCCGGCGCGTCGCGTGAGGTACGGCCTTCACCCCGGGAACGTAGCGGGAGCCGTCAGTACACTCGCCCCGGTGAAGGTACTCGTCGTCGGCTCGGGTGCCCGTGAGCACGCCCTCTCCTGGCGCCTCGCCCAGAGCCCGAGCCTCACCGCACTGCATGCGGCGCCGGGAAACCCCGGCATCGCGACGCTTGGACCCTGCCACCCTGTGCGCGCCGACGATGCCGACGCCCTGCTCGACCTGGCCCGGACGCTGGAGGTCGACCTGGTCGTGATCGGCCCGGAAGGGCCGCTCGTCGCGGGCGTCGGCGACACGCTGCGCCGGGGCGGGATCGCGGTGTTCGGGCCGAGCGCCGAGGCGGCCCGCATCGAGGGGTCGAAGGCCTTCGGCAAGGACGTGCTCGCCGCCGCCGGGGTGCCGACCGCGCGGCGACTGTCGATTGCGCGGCCGCCCTGCGTCGTCAAGGCCGACGGCCTCGCGGCCGGCAAGGGGGTGTTCGTCTGCCACACCGAGGCGGAGCTCGCGGCGGGGCTCGCCGCCGCGGCGGAGCTCGGCCACGAGATCGTGATCGAGGAGCTGCTCGAGGGGCCGGAGGTGTCGCTCTTCGCGATCAGCGACGGCGAGACGATCGTCTCGCTCGGCGCCGCGCAGGACTTCAAGCGGGCCGGCGACGGCGACCTCGGCCCGAACACCGGCGGCATGGGTGCGTATGCTCCACTCGTGTGGCTCGAGGATCCCGACGCCCTGGTCGAGCAGGTGCACCGCCCCGTGGTCGACGAGCTCGCCCGCCGCGGCGCGCCCTTCGTCGGCTGCCTCTTCGCCGGGCTGATGCTCACCGACGACGGCCCGAGGGTGCTCGAGTTCAACGCCCGGTTCGGTGATCCGGAGACGCAGGTGCTGATGCCCCGGCTCGAGGGCGACCTCGCGGCCGCGCTCGCAGCAGCTGCCCACGGCGACCTCGCCGGCGTGGCCCTCACGACGAGTGACCGGGCGGCCGTGACGGTGGTCGTCACCGCCCCGGACTACCCGGAGCGCAGCGACTACAGCGGCGCCGAGATCACCGGGATCGACGAGGCCGAGGCAGACGGCGCCCTCGTCTTCCACGGCGGCACCGCGATCCGGGACGGGCGGCTCGTCACCAACGGCGGACGGATCCTGTCGGTGACGGCGACCGGCTCGACGCTCGCGGACGCCCGCGCCGGCGCGTATCGTGGCGCGGCCCGGGTGTCGTTCGCCGGGGCCAGGTATCGCAACGACATCGCGGCCGCAGATGCCTGAGCCGATCGTCGGCATCCTCGTCGGCGCCGAGTCCGACCGCGAGCGGATGCAGGCCGCGCTCGACGAGTTGGACGCGCGCGGCATCCCCTGGGAGTTCGAGGTGCGCTCGGCGCACCGGACGCCTGACGCGGTCGCCGAGTACGCGCGCGCAGCGGCCGGACGCGGCCTGAAGGTGCTGATCTGCGGGGCCGGCCTGGCGGCCGCTCTGCCCGGCGTCGTCGCCGCCCACAGCGAGTTGCCTGTGATCGGGGTCCCCCTCCGCTCGTCGAAGTCCGTCCTCGACGGCCTCGACGCGCTGCTCTCGATCGTGCAGATGCCGCCCGGCGTCCCGGTCGCGACGGTCGGCGTCGACAACGCGAAGAACGCCGCCGTACTGGCCGCGCGCATTCTCGCGCTGCTCTGACGGGCGCTTCCCCCGGGCGCCCGCCTGGCCCGGCTCTACAATCAGCAAGGTGATTGCCCGCTACTCGCGACCCGCAATGTCTCGCGTGTGGTCGGAGGAGGGCAAGCTCGCTTGCTGGCTCGAGGTGGAGCTGGCAGCTCTCGACGCCTGGGCGGCAGTGGGAATCGTGCCGCTCGCCGACGCAGCTGCTGTGCGCGAGCGAGCGACGGTGCCGACCCCGGAGCGCGTGGCCGAGCGCGAGCGGACGACCGACCACGACCTGGCGGCGTTCGTCGATGTCGTGACCGAAGGGCTGGGCGCCGAGGGGCGCTGGCTGCACTACGGGCTCACCTCGTCGGATGTCCTCGACACGGCGCTCGCGTTGCAGATCCGCGACGGCGGCGCCCTGCTCCTCGCGGGGGTCGACGATGCGCTCGCGGCCGTCGTGCGGCTGGCCCGGGAGCACCGGCGGACGATCTGCATCGGCCGCTCACACGGGATCCACGCGGAGCCCACGACGTTCGGCTGGAAGCTCGCCGGCTGGGCGTTCGAGCTCGACCGGGCCCGGATCCGCCTCCGGCACGCGCTTGCGGCCTGCCGGGTCGGCCAGTTCTCCGGAACGGTCGGCGCGTACGCCGCGATCGACCCCGAGGTCGAGCGGATCGCGTGTGAGCGCCTCGACCTCGAGCCCGACCCGGTCTCGACGCAGGTGATCGCCCGCGACCGCCACGCCGAGCTCCTGTCGGCCCTCGCGGTCTGCGCCTCGTCGCTCGACCGGTTCGCGACCGAGATCCGGCACCTCGCGCGAACGGAGGTGCGCGAGGTCGAGGAGCCGTTCGCCGCCGGCAACAAGGGCTCGTCGGCGATGCCGCACAAGCGCAACCCGAAGGTGGCCGAGCGGATCTCCGGCCTCGCCCGTGTCGTCCGGGCCGCGGCCGTCGTCGGCTTCGAGAACGTGCCGCTCTGGCACGAGCGCGACATCTCGCACTCGTCCGCCGAACGGGTGGTCGTCCCCGACGCGTTCCTCGCGCTCGACTACATGCTCGACCGGTTCCGGTGGCTCGTCGACGGGCTGGTCGTCTACCCGGAGCGCATGGAGCGGAACCTGTGGGCCTCGCACGGGCTGTTCTTCTCCCACCGGCTGCTCCTCGCCCTGGTCGAGAGCGGCAGCGAGCGCAACGACGCCTATCGCCTGGTCCAGGAGCAGGCGATGCGCGCCTGGGAGGAGGAGCTCGACTTCCGCGACCTCGCCCGCGCCGACCCCGCGATCACCGCCCGCCTCGACCCGGCAGCCCTCGCTGCCGTCTTCGACCTCGACGCGACTGTCGTGCACATCGATTCTGCCTTCGACCGCCTCGACCGGCTCGTCCACCAGGAGGAACATGCCCATGCTTGACCACACCGAGCCTGAAGCCCAGCATCTCGCCAGCGGCAAGGTCCGCGAGCTCTACGCCCTCGACGACGATCGGCTCCTGCTCGTCGCCAGCGACCGGATCTCGACCTTCGACGTGATCCTGCCGACCGAGATCCCCGACAAGGGCCGCGTGCTCACGGGGCTCTCGGGCTTCTGGTTCGCGCGCACCGCCGGGATCGTCCCGAACCACCTGTTGAGCCTGCACGAAGACGGCCGCTCGACCGAGTGCCGCCGCCTCGAGATGCTGCCGATCGAGTGCGTCGTGCGCGGCTACCTCTCCGGCTCGGGCTGGAAGGACTACCGCGCCACCGGCGCCGTGTCCGGGCACAGGCTGCCGGACGGGCTCGTCGAGTCGGCCCGCCTCCCCGAGCCGATCTTCACACCGTCGACCAAGGCCCAGACCGGCCACGACGAGAACATCGACCGCGAGACGGCCGCCGGCCTCGCCGGAGCCGAGCGGCTGGCCGAGGTCGAGCGGGTGGCCCTGGAGCTCTATGCCTTCGCCGCGGCCTATGCGCTCGAGCGCGGCATCATCCTCGCCGACACGAAGCTCGAGTTCGGGGTCGACCCCGACGGGCGTCTCGTGCTCGGCGACGAGGCGTTCACCCCCGACTCGTCGCGGTTCTGGCCGGCGGAGGACTACCGGCCCGGAGCGACTCCTCCCTCCTTCGACAAGCAGTTCGTCCGGGACTACTGCGAGTCGCTCGGCTGGGACAAGGCCTACCCCGGCCCGGAGCTGCCGCAGGACGTGGTCGACGGGACACGCGCCCGCTACCTCGAGGCGTTCACGCAGCTGACGGGGATCGACTTCGACGCCTACCTGGCCGACCCAGGGGTCGTACTTCGGTGAAGGCGACCGTGCTCATCC
This sequence comes from uncultured Gaiellales bacterium, assembly GCA_964468985.1. Taxonomy (GTDB): domain Bacteria; phylum Actinomycetota; class Thermoleophilia; order Gaiellales; family Gaiellaceae; genus PALSA-600. The sequence continues at coordinate 28,145 of CAYXXE010000002.1, forward strand.
GACCGAAGCCGGGCATCCTCGACCCGCAAGGGCAGGCGGTCGGCACGTCGCTCCGCGATCTCGACTTCGCGGTGGGCGAGGTGCGCGTCGGCCGGGTCGTCGACCTCGACCTCGCGACCGACGACCCCGCCGAGGCGCGCGCGCTCGTCGACCGGATGTGCGAGCGGATGCTCACGAATCCCCTTATCGAGAGCTTCACGGTCGACTTCGGGTGAGCGGCAGCGCGGTGCCACGCCCGGTGATCCCGGTGGTCGTCTTCCCGGGCTCGAACGACGACCGCGACGCCCAACTCGCGCTGACCGGCCTCGGCGCAGACGCCCCGCGCGTCTGGCACACCGACGAGGCACTTCCCGACGGGACGGTCGCAGTGGTCGTCCCGGGCGGCTTCTCGTTCGGCGACTACCTGCGCTGCGGCGCGATCGCGCGCACGTCGCCGATCATGCGCGCGGTGACGGCGTTCGCCGACGCCGGCGGCCTGGTGCTCGGGATCTGCAACGGCTTCCAGATCCTCGCCGAGGCACGACTCCTGCCGGGTGTGCTGCGGCCGAACGCGTCGCTCGCCTTCATCTGCCGCGACGTGCCGCTCGTCGTCGAGCGTGTGGATACCCCGTTCACGTCGCGCTGCGCGGACGCGCCGGAGCGCGAGCTCTCGATTCCGATCAAGCATGGCGAGGGCTGCTGGTTCGCCGACGACGAGCTGCTCGCAGAGGTCGAAGCGAACGGCCAGGTCGCGCTCCGCTACCGGACGGGAGCGAATCCGAACGGCTCGGTCGCCGATGTCGCGGGCGTGCTCAACGCCGCAGGCAACGTCTTCGGGCTGATGCCCCACCCCGAGCATGCCGTCGACTCGCTCCTCGGCTCGACCGACGGAGCCCTGATCCTCGGCTCGCTCGTCGATGCCGTCGCGGACCCGCAGGCGCGCGCACTCATGTCCGCGCACGCCTGAGCGGTCAGCCATCGACCAGCCCTCGCAGGAGGGCAGCCAGCTCGGGCGCTCCGACGAGCCCTGACCGAAGCCGCTCGAGGTCGCGGGCTCGGAGGCTCACCGGGCCACGGCGCGCGACGCCGTCGGTCGTGTAGGCGAACCGGACGATCCGCTCACCGTCGGCCCGCTCGAGCAGCTCGACCACCGAAGCGAACCGCTTCGCGCCGGCCCGTTGGGGCGCGATCACACGCTCGACCAACACGGCCGTCCCCCATGCGGTCACCACCTTGCTCGCTCCGTCATCCGTCATGCAACGACCGTAGCCGCGACTTCGAAACGCGTCTGTCACGAATCCGGGCCGACTTCGCGACGCTTACGCCCTTCGCGTTCGGTCCACAACGAAGCGCACCGAGCCGGTCACCGTCGTCCGGCGATCCGACTGACCCCCGCCGAAGCGACTGCCACTCGGAGCGCCATCAACCTTCGGCGTCCAACTCGGTGCAAGCGGAAACCTACGGCCTCTGCCCGCCGCAGGCAAGGGCCCCGGGCCACATCGCGCGAGGGCTGTGCGCAAAGAGCGGGAAATTCAGGCGTCGATGGGAACGTGACCCGGCTGAGCGGCGACCCGCGCCAGCCAGGCCCTGATCGCCGGGTAGCGGTCGAGGTCGAACCCGCCCTCCGGCGCCACGTGCGTGTAGGCGTAGAGCGCGATGTCGGCCAGCGTCGGGGACGAGCCGACGAACCAGTCTCGACCGGCGATGAACCGCTCCATCGCGTCGAGCACCCGGTAGCCGGCGGCCGTACGCTCCGGCAGCCGCCCCGCGTAACGCTCCGGATCGCCCGAGTAGCGGAGCCAGAACCGGGCGACCGCGATCGCCGGCTCGTGGTCGTACTGCTCGAAGAACAGCCACTGCAGCATCTGCGCCCGCTCGAACCGATCCTCGGGGATGAAGCGCGTCCCCTCGGCGAAGTACCAGCAGATCGCACCCGACTCGGCGAGAGCGCGGCCGTCGTCGAGCACGAGCGTCGGGACGCGCAGCGCGGGGTTGAGGCCGCCGAGCAGCTCGGGCCGGTTCGAGCGGTCCGAAACACTCACCGTCTGCCGCTCGTAGGGCACCCCGAGGTACGCGAAGAGCAGTCGCACCTTGTAACAGTTGCCGGACACGGGGCTGTCGTAGAGCAGCACGCTCCGACTATCGCAGAACCGGCTGCCGTGTCAGAGGCTCGACCCGAGCACGGCGCGAACATGCCGGGCGACGACGACGTCCTCGTGCGAGCGGACGACGTGCACCCGCACCGCCGCCGACCGCGCGTCGATCCGGCCGTCCCCGGCGAGCCCGGCGTTCGCCTCCTGGTCGACGACGACGCCGAGCCAGCCGAGCCGCGCACAGACCGCCGCGCGGACGCCCGCGGCGTGCTCGCCGATCCCGCCGGTGAACACCAGCGCGTCGAGCCCCCCGAGCGCGACGGCCATGGCGGCGATCGCCTGCGCGACACGATAGGCGAAGATGTCGAGCGCGAGCACCGCGGCGGGGGACGGGCCGCGTTCGAGCTCGGCCACATCGCCGGTCCCGGCCAGGCCAGTGAGACCCGACTCGTGCACCATCGCGTACTCGAGCTCGTCGACGGAGACGCCGTTCCGGAGGAGATAGAGCAGCGCGCCCGGGTCGATCGAGCCCGCCCGGGTCGTCATCGGGACACCCTCGAGCGGCGTCAGCCCCATCGAGGTGTCGACCGACCGGCCGTCGAGGACCGCGGTGACGGACGAGCCGCCACCGAGATGGCAGACCACGAGGCGCGAGGCGGCGACCTGGGTGACGGCCCATTCGAGCGAGAGGCCGTGAAAGCCGTAGCGCCGCACCCCGCGCTCGCGGAACCGGGCCGGCAACGGATACGTGGCCGCCCGCTCCGGGAGGGTGCGGTGAAACGCCGTGTCGAAGACCGCGACCTGGACGGCCCCGGGCAGCCGGGCCTGGACGGCGTGGATTGCGTCGACTGCGGGCGCGTTGTGGAGTGGCGCCAGCTCGACGAGCGACTCGAGTGACGCCACCACCCCGTCGTCGATCACGACCGGGTCGACGAACAGCGGCCCGCCGTGCACGATCCGGTGGCCGACGACGCCCACGCCAGAGGCCTCGGCGAGCCCGGCCAGCGGGCGGGACCGCTCGACCGCGTCGACGATGCTCAGCTTGAGGCTCGTCGAGCCGGCGTTGACGACCAGGATCTCGCCGATCGGTGGATCCAGGCTCAGTAAGGCCACACCCAGTCGCGGATCTCCGGGTCGTCGTCGCCGTGCTCGCGCGTGTACGCCCGCGCCTGCAGCCGGCGTTCGACCATCTGCTGGCGGAGGTGCGCGCACCGGTCGGCCAACGCGGGGACGCGGTCGATCACGTCGATCACGAGATGGAAGCGGTCGAGGTCGTTCAGCATCACCATGTCGAACGGCGTCGTCGTCGTGCCCTCCTCCTTGTAGCCGCGCACGTGGAGGTTCTGGTGGTTGGCGCGCCGGTAGGTGAGCCGGTGGATCAGCCACGGGTAGCCGTGATAGGCGAAGACGACGGGCCGGTCGTGGGTGAACAGCGAGTCGAACTCGCGATCGGACAGGCCGTGGGGGTGCTCGGTGTCCGGCTGGAGACGCATGAGGTCGACGACGTTCACGACGCGCACCTTCAGCTCGGGCAGCTCGTGCCGCAGGATCGCCGCCGCCGCGAGCGTCTCCAGCGTCGGCACGTCCCCCGCGCAGCCGAGGACGACGTCCGGCTCGGCACCGCCGTCCGTCGAGGCCCAGTCCCAGATCCCGGCGCCGCGGGTGCAGTGGAGGATCGCCTCGTCGATCGACAGGAAGTCGAGCGCGGGCTGCTTGCCCGCGACGACGACGTTGACGTAATCCTTCGAGCGCAGGCAGTGGTCGGCCACCGACAGCAGCGTGTTCGAGTCCGGAGGCAGGTAGACCCGCACGACCTCGGCCTTCTTGTTCACGACGTGGTCGATGAACCCGGGGTCCTGGTGCGAGAAGCCGTTGTGGTCCTGCCGCCAGACATGCGACGAGAGCAGGTAGTTGAGCGATGCGATCGACCGGCGCCACGGGATGTCGCGCGTCACCTTCAGCCACTTCGCGTGCTGGTTGAACATCGAGTCGACGATGTGGATGAACGCCTCGTAGCAGTCGAACAGGCCGTGCCTGCCCGTCAGGAGGTAGCCCTCGAGCCAGCCCTGGCAGAGATGCTCGGAGAGCACCTCGATCACGCGGCCCTCGGGCGCCAGCCCCTCGTCGGTGGGCAGGCGCTCGCCCTCCCACTGGCGCGACGTCACCTCGAACACGTCGCCGAGCCGGTTCGATGCGGTCTCGTCGGGGCCGAACAGCCGGAACGTCTCGGGGTTCCGGACGATCACGTCGCGCAGCCACCGGCCGAGCGTCCTGGTCGCCTCGGACGTCCCCTTGCCCGGGGCGGGGACGTCGACCGCATAGTCGCGGAAGTCCGGCAGGTCGAGCTCGCGCAGGAGCAGCCCCCCGTTGGCATGGGGGTTCGCGCCCAGCCGCCGCTCACCCGCCGGTGCCACCCCCCGCAGCGACTCGACGAGACGGCCGTCGGCGTCGAAGAGCTCGTCGGGCCGGTAGCTGCGCAGCCACTCCTCGAGCAGCTGCTGGTGGCCGGGATTGCCGCGCACGTCGGAGATCGGCACCTGGTGCGCCCGCCACGTCCCTTCGATCTGGACGCCGTCGACCGTCTTCGGCCCGGTCCAACCCTTCGGCGTCCGGAGCACGATCATCGGCCAGGCCCGCCGCTCGGTGACGCCTTCGGTGCGCGCCTGTGACTGGATATCGGCGATCTCGTCGAGCGACGAGTCGAGCGCCGCCGCGAACGCCTGGTGCACCAGGGCGGGATCGTCGCCTGTCACGAGCCGCGGCTGCCAGCCGTAGCCCTCGAGCAGCGCCACGAGCTCGTTTTCCGGGATGCGCGCGAGCACGGTCGGATTGGCGATCTTGTAGCCGTTCAGGTGCAGGATCGGCAGCACCGCCCCATCCTTCGCGGCGCTCAGGAACTTGTTCCCGTGCCAGCTCGCGGCCAGCGGGCCGGTCTCGGCCTCCCCGTCGCCGACGACGCAGGCGACGAGCAGGTCGGGGTTGTCGAAGGCGGCGCCGAAGGCGTGCGCGAGCGCGTACCCGAGCTCGCCGCCCTCGTGGATCGAGCCCGGTGTCTCGGGCGCGACGTGACTGGGGATGCCGCCCGGGAACGAGAACTGGCGGAACAGATGCCGCAGCCCGTCGACGTCCTCGCCGATGTGGGAGTACAGCTCGCTGTAGGTGCCCTCGAGGTAGGCGTTCGCGACGATCCCGGGGCCGCCGTGCCCCGGCCCCCAGATGGCGATCGCATCCAGGTCGCGCAGGCGGATGACGCGGTTCAGATGCGCGTAGACGAGGTTGAGGCCCGGCGTCGTGCCGAAGTGGCCGAGCAGCCGGGGCTTGATGTGCTCGGCGACGAGCGGCTCGCGCAGCAGCGGGTTGTCGAGCAGGTAGATCTGCCCGACCGAGAGGTAGTTGGCGGCGCGCCAGTAGGCGTCGAGCGACGCGAGCTCGCCCTCGCCGAGCGGGCCCGCCGCCGTGGTCACCGGCCGCGCCGCTCGAAGATCGCGAGCACGCTCAGGTGCTCGTAGGCACTGAAGCGATGCTCGGCACCGGCCGGGACGAACGCCGCCTGGCCCTCGCGCAGCGCCACCGTGGTGCCCTCGACATCGAGGACGCCGGTTCCCTCGAGGACGATGTACAGCTCGTCGTCGGCGTGCGGCTGCTGCCGGTCCGGCTCCGGCGCGACCAGCACGTAGACGCCGATCTCGAGCCCGGGCGACGAGTGGACGACCTCGTACCCGCCCGAATCCGCGAGCCGGCGCTTTACCGCCTCGACGTCGAACGCATGTGCGGCCGGCATGGGTGCCGGCGGGCTCTCACCCGGAACACTCGCCATCGGCGTGAACCTCTCTCTCGTTGTCGGCGGTCGGGAAACGGTACTACCAGCTCTTCGAGGTGCCCGAGAGCGGTGGCCGGCGGACGCGGACCCGCGCGTCGACCGCGACGCAGCCGTGCTCGAGGCCGAGCACCGGGTTGAGGTCGAGCTCGGCGATCTCGGGGACGTCGAGCGCGAGGCGCGAGAGGCGGTGGAGCAGGTCGGCGAGGGCGGCTGCGTCGGCGGGCGGCTTGCCCCGGAACCCTCGGACGAGCGTTCCGGACTTGCCGCCGGAGACGAGCTCGTCGGCGTCGACGTCGGTGAGCGGGGCGGCACGGAAGCCGGCGCCGCCGATCAGCTCCGCCAGCACCCCGCCCGGCCCGAAGGCGACGAGCGGGCCGAACAGCGGATCCTGCACCGCACCGGCAAGCAGCTCGGTGCCGCCCGCGATCATCGGCTGGACGAGCACCGGGCCGCCGATCCGGTCGACCGCAGCGGTCACCTCGGCAGCGGTCAGCAGGTCGAGCGCGACGCCGCCCGACTCGGTCTTGTGCGCGCCGGCGAGGGCCGTCTTGACGACGACCGGGTAGCCGACCTCGGTCGCGGCCGCGACCGCCTCGGCAGGAGTCGCGGCGAGGCGCTCGGGCACCAGCGGGACGCCGTAGGCGTCGAGCAGCTCGCGCACCGCGGCCGGGCTGAGCCAGGCGTCGCCGTCGCTCTCGAGCGCCGTGCCGACGACGGCATGGGCACGCTCGGTGTCGATCCCGTCGAGGACGGGAACCGACCCGGCCGGACGGCGGAGCCACTCCGCGCGACGGACGGCGAGGCCGAGGGCGCGGGCGGCGGACTCGGGGTACGTGAACGCGGCCACGCCGCTCCCCCGGGCGCGGAGCGCGGGCGGGATGCCGTCGGCGCTCACGATCACGGCCAGCAGCGGCTTGCCGACCGGATGCGCGAGGGCCACCTTCGAGACCGCTGCGGCGACCTCGTCGGCGCCGGCGACGATGGGCGGAACGAACAGTGCGATCACCGCGTCGAGCCCCGGATCTTCGAGCAGATGCCCGAGCGCAGCCTCGTAGGTGGCGGCGGTCGCCGAGCCGAGGAGGTCGACGGGGTTCGCGACGCTCGCCTCGGCGGGCAGCACGGCCAGCAGGGCGGCGCGGGTCGCGGCACCCAGCTCGGGCAGGGTCAGCCCGGCCGCCTCGCAGGCGTCGGCGCAGAGGATGCCGAGGCCGCCGGCGTTCGTCACGACGCCGACGCGCGGGCCGCGTGGCAGCGGCTGGTTCGAGAGCAGCGTCGCGGCGTCGACGAGCGCCTCGAGCGTGTCGACCCGCAGCACGCCGGCCTGGTGGAACAGCGCGTCGACCGCCGCCTCGGAGCCCGCCAGCGCCGCCGTGTGCGAGCTCGCGGCGCGCGCGCCCGCCTTGGTGACGCCCGCCTTCAGGGCGAGCACCGGCTTCTTGCGCGCGACGCGCGAGGCGATCCGCCCGAACTTGCGCGGATTCCCGAACGACTCGAGGTAGAGCAGCACGAGGTCGGTGGTCTCGTCCTCCTCCCACCATTCGAGCAGGTCGTTGGAGGAGACGTCGGCCTTGTTGCCGATCGCCACGAACGAGCTGAAGCCGAGGTTCCGCTCGGTCGCCTTCTCGAGCAGCGCCAGCCCGAGCGCGCCGCTCTGGGACGAGAACGCGATCGAGCCGGAGGGAAGCGCGCGCGGGGCGAAGGTGGCGTTCAGGCCGAGCGGCGGCACCGCGATGCCGAGGCAGTTCGGGCCGACGAGGCGCGCTCCGTGGGCGCGGGCGAGCGCGAGCAGCTCCGCCTGGCGCGCGATGCCGTCGCCCCCGACCTCGGCGAAGCCGGAGGTGATCACGCAGAGGGCGCGGACGCCCGCCTCGAGCGCCTCGGCCGCCGCCTCGATGACGTACGCCGAGGGGACGCAGAGGACTGCCAGGTCGACGTGTCCCGGCACCTCGGCCACCGAGCGGTACGCGCGGACGCCGGCGACGGGCTCGCTGCCCCGGTTGATCGGGTAGGTGGCGCCGGAGAAGTCGGCTGCCAGGATGTTGCGGAACAGCTCGCCGCCGATCGAGCCGCGGCGGCGCGACGCGCCGATCACGGCCACCGCCGACGGCGCGAAGAAGGGCTCCAGCGAAGCGACGACCGCGGTGTGGTCGCGCTCGTCGACGCGCAACCGGTACCCCTCGGTCGGCGCGATCGGGAAGCGCACCTCGACCTCGCCGCCGTCGAGCTCACGGGTCACCTCGAAGCCGGCTCCCGTGAAGACGCTCAGCATCGCGCGGTTCTCGGCGAGCACCTGGGCGACGAACGAGGCGATGCCGGCGGTCGCCGCGCGCAGCGCGAGCTGCTCGAGCAGGCGGGTGCCGACGCCCCGGCTCTGGAGGCGGTCGGCGACGACGAAGGCGGCCTCGGCAGAGCGCGGGTCGCGCAGGCGGACGTAGTTGCCGGCGGCGACGATCTGCTCGACGCCCGTCGCATCGTCGTTCAGGGAGGCGACCAGCGCGCCGCGCTCGAGCCAGTCGGGGTCGACCAGCGGCTCGACGAGCGAGGGCTCGATCCGGCGGAAGCCGTGGAACCGCTGGTAGAGGCTGTTCGGAGAGAGCGCCGCGAAGAACTCGACGAGCGCGGGCACGTCCCCGGCGTGCGGCGGCCGGAGGCGCAACGTCGTGCCGTCGCGCAGGATGACGTCGACGGCATCCTGGTCCTGCCCGCTGAGAGATCCGGCAGTCATCGGTCTCAGTGTCCCGGGGCGCCCCGCCGCGGCCATCGGCAACGGTACCGAGGCGGCTTGCGGGTTTCCCGCAAGCCGCCTCGGGAACCGCGCAACGGTTCACGCTAACGTCCCGTGGATGGCCGACCGGATCCGCGTCCTGATCGTCGACGACCACGCGGTCGTACGCGCCGGCCTGCGGCTGCTGCTGGCGCAGGAGGACGACATCGAGCCGGTCGGCGAGGCGGGGACCGGACGCGAGGCGATCTTCGAGGCGCGGACGCTGAAGCCGGACGTCGTGCTGATCGACATCGTCATGCCCGACCAGACGGGCCTGGAGGCGCTGCCGACCCTGCTGCACGAGAACCCGGAGCTGAAGGTCCTCGTGCTGTCGATGCAGGACGATCCGCGCTACATCCGGGAGGCGTTCTCGATCGGGGCGAGCGGCTACGTCCTCAAGGAGGCCGCCGACGCGGAGCTCGTGTCGGCCGTGCGCGAGGTCGCCCGCGGCGGCCGCTACGTGAATCCCGGCCTGGGCGCGCGCCTGATGGCGGCCGAGGTCGCCGCCGAGCGCCAGGCAGCCGAGGACCCGCTGTCCGAGCGCGAGCACGAGGTGCTGCGCCTGCTGGCTCTCGGCCACACGAACCAGGAGATCGCCAAGGAGCTGTTCATCTCGGTGCGCACCGCCGAGACGCACCGGTCGCACATCATGCAGAAGCTCCGCCTGGCGAGTCGCGCCGAGCTGGTCCGCTACGCGATCGGCGAGGGGCTCCTCGACCGGGATCCGTCCGACCGGCATCCGTAGATGAAGCCGGCGATCGTCGTCGAGCGGCTGCGGGTCGTCCGCGGCGGGGTCGACGTGCTGCCGGAGCTCACCTGCGAGGTGGAAGCCGGGTCGGTGACCGGCCTGCTCGGGCCGAGCGGCAGCGGCAAGTCGACGCTCATGCGGGCGATCGTCGGGGTGCAACGCGTCGCCTCGGGGCGCGTCGTCGTGCTGGGGGAGCCGGCCGGGTCGAGGGTGCTGCGCTCGCGCGTCGGCTACATGACGCAGGCCCCGTCGGTGTACGGCGACCTGACGGTGCGGGAGAACCTCGGCTTCTTCGCGCGCATCCTCGCGGTCGACGACCAGGCCGTCGAGCGCGTCCTCGCAGCCGTCTCCCTCGAGCCGTTCGCGTCGAAGATCGTCGACCGCCTCTCCGGTGGCCAGCGGGCGCGAGTCTCGCTCGCCACGGCGCTGCTCGGAAGCCCCGATCTGCTCGTGCTCGACGAGCCGACGGTGGGGCTCGATCCCGTGCTGCGCCGCGACCTGTGGGAGCTGTTCCACGAGCTCGCCGCCGCCGGCACGACGCTGCTCGTCTCGAGCCATGTGATGGACGAGGCCGACCGCTGCGGAACGCTGCTCCTGCTGCGTGACGGCAGGCTGCTGGCCGCCGGCTCGCCCGACGAGCTGCGGACACGCACCGGCGCCGAGCGGCTCGACGACGTGTTCCTCGCGCTGATCGAGGCGGTGGCCACGTGAGCTTCCGCGCGACGACCGCAGTGGCCGCGCGGGTGCTCCACCAGTTGCGGCGCGACCCGCGCACGATCGCGCTGATCGTCTTCGTCCCGTGCGTGCTCGAGACGCTGCTGAAGGAGCTGTTCGCCGACCGCCCGGCCGTCTTCCAGCACGTCGGGCCGCCGCTCCTCGGCCTGTTCCCGTTCGTGACCATGTTCCTGGTCACCTCGATCACAATGCTCCGCGAGCGGACGTCCGGGACGCTCGAGCGGCTGATGACGCTGCCGATCGCGAAGCTCGACCTGCTTGCCGGCTACGGCATCGCCTTCGCGGTGATGGCCGCGGTGCAGGCGGCGGTGATCTCGCTGCTGTCGTTCGGCCTGCTCGGGCTCGACGTCCAGGGCCCGCGGGCGCTGGTGGTCGCCCTGGCGATCGCGAACGCCGTGCTCGGCTCGGCGCTCGGGCTGTTCCTCAGCGCCTTTGCGCAGACCGAGTTCCAGGCGGTGCAGTTCATGCCGGCTGTGGTGCTCCCTCAGATCCTGCTCTGCGGGCTGTTCGTCGACCGCGGCAGCATGGCGAGGTGGCTGCGGCTGCTCTCGGACGCCCTGCCGCTCACGTACGCCTACGACGCGCTCGCGCGCACGGCGTCGAACACCCTCGACGGCCGGTTCGCCGTCGACGTCGTCGTCGTGTGCGGCTGCGTCGCGGTCTCGCTCGCCCTCGGCGCGGCGACGCTGCGCCGGCGCACCGCCTGAGCACGCGGAACGGGCCGCCTCGCGACGGCCCGTTCGGGTGGCCTCGGGTGAGGTCAGCGGGTCATGCGGGAACCGCGGTGCTCTTGTGCGACCACCGGTTGACGAACGTGAGGCTCGTCGCCGGGTTCCGCAGGGCACCGCCGATCGCCAGGATCGCGAAGCCGATGCCGGAGAGCAGCAGGGCGACTCCGACGACGATGCCGAAGAGGGCCAGCTGTGTCGCCATGTAGCTCGTGTTGAGCGCGGTCGTGAGCGCGGTCTCGGTGACCCACACGTTCCGCGCGCCGTTCTGCACGGGCTGCTTCGTGGCGGTGTCGATCGCCGCGTACTTGACGTTCTCGGTGCCGCCGCCCGGCATCAGCTGGGCCTTCGGCGTCCCGGGCGCTGCGGTGTAGATCCCCATCTGCGAGTAGAAGAACCCGCCGGTCGCCTCGAGGGCGTGGATCTGCATGTACTGCGCGAAGCAGCGGGCCGTCGTGCCGTTCGTGACCGTCTTGTTCGCGACGCTGCAGGTCGGGATGCTGACGTTCTTCAGCCCGGCCTTCTGGGCCTCGACCTTGATGCCCGCCGGCGTCATGTCGGGCGTGCCGACGATCTGCTGCGTCTTCAGGGACGAGCTGACGGTGTTGCCGCCGTTGATGCCCATGACGATCGCGACGATGCCGAACACGATCAGGACTGCCGCGGAGACCAGTCCACCGATTTCGAAAGCCTTGCGCATCACGTCACTCCTTACTGTCGCGGTCGGCGCCTCTCGGACGCCTTCGACCTATGCCGGCAGTCTGGGCGCTCCGCACGCGACCGCCATCCGCGCCGGCGCTGAAGCTCCGTGCGGCCTCCACACCGGCGCGGTGCGGCTTTCCCGCAGGCGGCGGTCAGCGCTCACCGGCCACCAGCTCGCCGTCACGCTCCAGCCCACCGGAGCGATGGATGCCGCGTGCCACGACGACCGGGCGGCGCGATTCGTGCAGGACGCCGAGCGACACGCTGCCCAGCACGGCGCTCGCGAGTGCCCCGTGCCCTCTCGAGCCGACGACGATCAGGTCGGCGTCGACGGTGTCGGCGTACGCGACGATCTCGTCGACCGGGTCGCCGGAGAGCAACTCGGTCGTCACGGTGACCCCGTGCTCGCGCGCGAACTCGGCAGCGTTGACGAGCGAGTCGCGATCGACGTCGCTCAAGACGTGGCGCAGCTTGACGGCCGGGACCGGCGCAGGAAACGCCACCCAGTCCGAGAGCGGCGCGATGTGCACGAGGTGGACCACCGCGCCCACCTCGCCGGCGAGCTCGATGCCGTAGCGAACGGCCTCCTGCGAGGCCGGCGAGCCGTCGGTTGCGATCACGAACTTCCTCATGGCGATCTCCTTTTGCTCTGACAGCGAGATGATCGGCTCGTCGCGGCCGCCCGCCATCCGCACGGCCGCCGATCTGGCGGCGGAGAACTACCGAACCGGGCACGAGCGACCGTCGGCCGCCGCGTGGTTCACCACCGGCGGATCCGGGAAGCTACGGATGGCGCCTGCCCCGACCCGGGGCACGCTGGTGGTGCGGTGGCGGCACATCCGACCGGCCACCCGAGAGGAGTAGTGCCATGAAGACGACATTGTTCAAGACGATCGTGTGGGCGACCGACGGCTCCGACTTCGCGGGCCGCGCGCTCCCCTTCGCCGTCGACCTCGCCCGCCAGGACGGGGCCGAGCTCGTCGTCGTCCACGTCGACCAGCGCATGCTCGGCCGCACCGCCGGCCTCCCGATCCTCGGCGACGAGGAGGACCTCCGCGCCGAGCTTCGGTCGCAGGTCGAGGAGCTTCGCCGCGACGGCATCTCCGCGCGGCTCGAGATCGTCACCACGACCACCAAGGGCGTCGGTGACGCAGTCGCAGAAGCCGCCGACGAGCTGAAGGCGGACGTGATCGTCGTCGGGACGCACGGCCGTGGGCCGATCGGCCTCGCGCTGCTCGGCAGCGTCGCACGGCAGCTGATGCACGCCGCCACCTGCCCCGTGCTGGCGGTGCCCGTGAAGCAGCTCGCCGGGGACACCGAGCACGACCCGGTTGCGACGAGCTCGCTCGTCTGAGTCCGGCCCCGACGCGTGGCCGGCGCCGCTGCCAGGGCGTCGGGCCTGCACCGGGCGCGATCGAGACACGGCCGAATCCGAGGATTGCGGCGCGCCGCAGCCGCATGCGACGCTTCGTCGGTGACGGATCGGCTGATCGAGCGGACCGAGGTCGTTGCTCTACTCTTCAACGTGAGCGACCTGGTGGCCGCGGTCCGGCGGATCGAGCGACTCCTGGAGGATGACGATGGCGAAGAAGAAGCTGACGCAGGCTGAACGAAAGGAGTGGGAGGCGCAGCGCGCGCAGATGACCGCAAACGCGCAGCGCACCCGCGAGCTCGCCGAGAAGGCGCAGGCGAAGCTCGACGCCCGCAGTGGGCTCGGAGCCTCGTAAGCCGGACCAGCCAGCCGGCGCGATCGAGGGGCGGACGCGATGGACGCGGCGTTGCTCGACCGGCACCCGATGAGGTTGCGGATCAGTGGTGCCCGGCCGGCGTGATGAGGTTCGCGCCGGGGATGTGCCTCGCAATCCGTTGCGGGTCCCGCGTGAGGAGAGGACGGCCGGTGACAGCGGCGTGAGCTCCGATCAGGAAGTCCGGAAGGATCGCTTCGCGACGACCCCCCGCTCGCCGGTAGCCGGTGTGCGCATGCCCCGCGAGGAACGCGGCGGCAAGCGGGATCTCCTCGATCAGCGCCATGGAGGGCAGCGACGAACGGAGCAGCTCGATCCGGTCGAAGCGGGGCGCGATCTCGGCGAGGACGACCACGTTGAGGACGAGTGCTCCTCGCTGGGCGGCCTGAACGAGTTGGGCCTCGGACCAGTCGCCCCACTTCGGGTCGATGGTGAAGACATCGAGCAGAACGCTGCTGTCGACAAGCGTTCCCCCGGGGTAGCTCACTCGCGAGTGAGCGCCAGGATCTCGTCGGTGCTCAAGTCACCGCTGCCGGCTCCCCGCATCTGCGCGATCTCACGAGCCGCCGCGCCCTGGTCGACGACGAGTCGTGCCCCATGCGCTTCGAGCTGGAACTCGACATCGCTTCCCGCGTGGATGCCGAGCGCTCGACGAACCTCCAGCGGGATCGTGACCTGGCCCTTCTGCGTGACTCTCATTCGGTAAGACTACCAAGTAATACCGTCGATCTGTCACGACCCGGGGCACGGCCGCCGGTCGCGCCTTCGACCCTTCGCCCCATCCCGAACTACCTGCCGCTGCGGTCGATGATCTCGATCCGGTAGCCGTCCGGATCGCGGACGAAGCACAGCAGCGAGCCGCCCTCGCGGACCCGGTAGGGCTCTCGCTCGGGCTCGATCCCCTGCGTCGCGAGCTGCGCGAGGGTGTCCGCGAGGTCGTCGACCCCGATCGCGATGTGGCCGTAGCCGGTGCCGACGTCGTAGGTGCTGCCGTCGTGGTTGAACGTCAGCTCGAGCTCCTCGGCCTGCCCCGGGAAGCCGAGGAAATAGAGGGTCGCCTCGAGCTCGCCGTTCCGGACGATCGGGCTCTCGCGGCGCGCCTCCATCCCGAGCGCCTCGTAGAACGCGCGGCTGCGCGCCGGATCGGTGATGCGGTACATCGTGTGCAGGAAGGTGGCCATGCCGCCAGTCTATTGGCCGAGGCACCGCCGAATCACCCTTCCGGATCACCCTGCTGGATCACCCGGCCGGATCACCCCACAGGGTGATGCATTCGCGGGCCTGATCCGACTTGGTAAGAGGCATGCGGTGGCGCGGTAGCCACCCCGGAACGGGAGGACATCCCTTGATTCGTTGGAATGCTTCGGCTTTTCGTGCAGTGATCGCGGTGGCGGCGTTCGTGACGCTCGCGATCGGTAGCGGCGCCGGCGCCCGCTGGGTCTAGACCCCGCGGCCGTCACACCCCGGAAGCGAAGTTGATGCGGCGACTCGTGCACCTCGGACAGGGCATGCCGCCCCGGCTGCGGTGGTACGTCCTGGCGGTCTCGGCCGCCGGGATGCCCATCGTCGCCTGGGCGGCCGTCGTCGCGCTCCGGCACCAGCCGAGCCCGAGGTCGGTGCTCGGGATCGTCGCGTTCTTCTGCTTCGCGCTCCTGTCCGAGCTCCGCCCCGTGCCCGTCGATCCGGCGGGCAAGCGGCTCGTCTCGCTCGCCTTCGTCTTCATCATCGCCAGCCAGCTGCTGTTCGGCTGGGAGTGGTCGGTCCTGATCGGGGCCGGCGGCATCGCGGCGGCGATGACGTCCGCGCGCGGCGCGCCGCTGAAGGTGATCTTCAACAGCGCGACCTATGCCGTCGCGGCCGCTCTGGCCGTCCTGCCGGCCGCCCTCGCCGGCACGACGAGCCACACGGGCTATGCCGCCCTCGTCGTCTCCGTCGCGGCCTGCGGCACTGTCTTCGTGGTCGCGAACGTGCTGCTCGTCTGCCTCGCGATCGGGTTCGCGTCGGGCGGCTCGGTGCGGGCGACCTTCATCGACCACCTGCGGCATTCCGGGCCGATCTTCGGGATCATGGTCTTCGTCGCCGTCCAGGCGGTGATCTTCTGGCACCTCTCGGCGCCGCTCGTCCTGCTCCTGAGCGCGCCCCTCTTCGCGTTGACGCTGTACCAGCGCTCGTACGTCCGGAGCCGGACCGCCGAGGCGGCCGCGTCGACCGACAGCCTGACCGGCCTCAAGAACCGGCGCGCGTTCGAGGACGACGCCGCGCGTGCCCTCGACAACGCGGGTGCGGGCGGGCGCGTCGCGCTCTGCCTCATCGACATCGACCATTTCAAGCAGGTCAACGACCGGCACGGCCACCCGGCGGGCGACGCGGTGCTGACGATGCTCGCCAGGGCGATCGAAGAGCTCGTACCGGGTCGCGGCTACCGGCTCGGCGGTGACGAGCTCGGCTTCCTCGTCGACGCCGACGGGACCGCCGCCGCGGCCGCCGCCGACGCGATCAGAGGCCTCTTCACCACCGGCCGCCCCGACCTCGTCCCCGAGCCCGTCACGCTCAGCGCCGGGATCGCCGTCTACCCCGACCACGCCGACGACCTCCACGCCCTGACGAAGCGGGCCGACCTGGCGCTCTACCAGAGCAAGAACAACGGCCGGTCGCGCTCGACGATCTTCACGGCGCAGGGGAACGGCCCGGGCTCCGTCGAGCTGCTCGGCACCCGCTTCCCGCTCGCCGACATCCGCCTCGCGACCGCCCGACGGCTCGCCTCGCTCGTCGACGCGCTCGCCGACGCGAGCACCGGCGCCAAGGGCCAGCTCCCCGACCCGGTCTACACGGACGTCCTCGACCGCTGGGCGACCTTCGACGGCAGCCACTCCGAGGCCGTCGCCGACCTCTGCGTCGCCCTCGGCCGCAGACTCGGCATGGTGGGCGACGAGCTCGACGAGGTGCGCCTCGCAGGGCTCCTGCACGACGTCGGCAAGATCGCCGTCCCCGCGGCGATCCTCAGCAGGCCCGGTCCGCTGACGGAGTCCGAGCGCGACCTGGTCGAGCGGCACCCGATCGTCGGCTACGAGCTGCTGCACGACCTCGGGCTGTCGCCGGTCGACGAGTACGTGCTCCACCACCACGAGCGCTGGGACGGCGGCGGCTATCCGAGCGGGCTGGCGGGAGCGGAGATCCCGGTGGGGGCGCGCCTGATCCTCGTCGCCGACGCGTTCGACGCGCTCACCTCCGACCGGACCTACCGGAACGGCATCTCGGTGGAGGCAGCGATGCACGAGATCGAGGGCGAGAGCGGCCGCCAGTTCGACCCACTGATCGTGTCGGCCCTGAAGGAGCACCTGGCCGAGACGCCGGTCGAGCTCCGCCGGCCGTCGGCGGCGCACCTGACGGCGGTGGAGCTGTCGTGGTCTTCCTAGACGTCGCGCTCGTCGCGCTCGTGGCCGGCAAGCTGCTCGGCGGCCGCTTCTCTGCGCTCGCCGAGACGCCCATCGCCGGCAAGTGGCTCGTCTTCGGGGCGCTCGGCCTGCAGCTGGTCGCGTTCCCGTCCGAGGCCCTCCCGTGGAGCACCCCGACCGGGCTCGCGAAGGTGCTGTGGGTGGCGTCGTACGTGCTGTTGATCGCGATGCTCGTGCGCAACCGCGCCCTGCCGGGCATCCTCGTCGTCGCGGCGGGCCTCGCCTCGAACGTCGTCGCGATCGCCGCGAACCACGGCCTGATGCCCGTGCGCCCGTCCGCGTTGCGGGCGGCCGGCCGCAGCTACCAGGTGCACAACAACAGCATCTCGCTCGGCCATCCCCACCTGTCGTGGCTCGTCGACCGCTGGGCCGTCCCGGGCTGGCTGCCGATGGCCAACGTGTTCTCGGTCGGCGACGTGCTGATCGCTGCCGGGACGACGATCGCGATCGTCTTCGCGATGCGCCGCAGGCCGAGCGATGCGGGCGAGGATCAGGCGGGAGCGGCGGTGCGCTTCCGGCTCCCGAGGGCGACGCCGCCCAGGATCAACGCCAGCCCGACGAGTGCCGTCGCGCGCAGCGGCTCGCCCAGGAACACCGCGCCGTACCCGAGCGCGACACCCGGCACCAGGTAGGTCACGAGGATCGACCGTGACGCCCCGGCGCCGCGGAGGATCGCGAAGAAGAGCATGTACGCGACGCCGGTGCCGACGAGCCCGAGCACGAGCACCGAGCCGAGCTCCTTCGCGCCCGGCACCTGCGACGGCAGCGTCGCGAGCCCGAACGGCAGCGTCGCCACCGACGCGATCACCATCGACCCGGCGCCGACGACGAACGGGTGGGTGTCGCGCAGCCGCTGGCCCGCGAACACCCCCGACGCCGCGTAGCAGAGCGCCATGCCGAGCACGGCGACCGCTGCGAGCAGGTCGTTGCCGCTGTGCGCGCCGACGAGGAGCGCGACGCCGACGAAGCCCACGAGCACGCCGACCAGGCGGTAGCCGCCGACGCGCTCGGTGCCGAGCCGGGCCGCGATCAGCACCGTGAAGAGCGGCGCCGAGCCCTGGAGGATCGCCGCCACGCCGGAGTCGAGCCGGATCTCGGCCCACGAGAGCAGCGTGAACGGCAGGGCCGAGTTCGCGATCCCGAGCACGGCGAGCCGGCCGGCCGCGGCCCGGAACTGCCTGACAGCCTCGCGGCCGAGCGCGACGAGCGCCGCCGGGACGAGGACGACCACCGCCAGGGTGAGCCGAGCCCAGACAAGCGTGACCGGCTCGAGCTCGCGCACGGCGACCTTGATGAACATGAACGACGCGCCCCAGATGGCGGCGAGCGCGACGAGCATGACGGTGTGACGGCGGGACATGGCGGTCGTATCTGTAACGGTCGGGACCGGGTCTGCGTGAGATGCACCGGCCGTGAAGGGCCGTCGGGGCCGTCGTCTAGACTGACCCTCTGACGTCGGTCGCCGAACTGCCACTGCATCAGGCCCTCGGTCTCACCGACTGGGAGTTCGAGCGTATCCGCGAACTCCTGGAGCGTTCCCCGAACGACTTCGAGCTGGCGGTCTTCTCGCTGCTGTGGTCGGAGCATTGCGGGTACAAGCACTCCGCCCCGCTCCTGCGCAGGTTGCCGTCCCGCGGCGAGCGGGTGCTGCAGGGGCCGGGCGAGAACGCCGGCGTGATCGACCTGGGCGACGGTGTCGCGATCGCCTTCAAGGTCGAGTCGCACAACCATCCGTCCGCCGTGGAGCCGTTCCAGGGCGCGGCGACGGGGGTCGGCGGGATCCTCCGCGACATCATCGCCATGGGCGCGCGCCCGATCGCGCTGCTCGACGGGCTCCGCTTCGGCTCCCCCGACTGGCGGTTCCGCCGCGCCGTCGCCGGGATCGGCCACTACGGGAACTGCGTCGGCGTCCCGAACGTCGGCGGCGAGTGTGCGTTCGACCCCGCGTACGACGCGAACCCGCTGGTGAACGCGATGTGCGTGGGCCTCCTGCCCACCGAGCGCGTGCTGAGCGCGAAGGCCCAGGGCGTCGGCAACGCGATCGTCCTCTACGGCGCCTTCACGGGCCGCGACGGGATCGGCGGCGCCTCGGTGCTCGCCTCGCAGGACCTCGCAGGCTCCGACGACAAGCGGCCCACCGTGCAGATCGGCGACCCGTTCCGCGGCAAGGCGCTGATCGAGGTGTCGCTCGAGCTCGTCGAACGCGACCTCGTCGTGTCGCTCCAGGACTGCGGCGCCGCCGGCCTCGCCTCGTCGCTCTCCGAGATGGCCGCCGGCGGGATGGGCGTCGACGTCCACCTCGACCGGGTGCCGCTGCGCGAGGCCGACCTCGAGGCGTGGGAGGTGATGGTCTCCGAGTCGCAGGAGCGGATGGTCGCCGTCGTCGCGCCCGAACGGGTCGACGAGGTGCGTGCCGTCTGCGAGCGCTGGGAACTGCCCTGCACGGTCATCGGCGAGGTGACGGGCCACGGCGAGTTGCGCGCCCTGTGGGGCGACGAGCCGGTCGGCTCGATCCCGGCCGGGCTGCTCACCGACCAGTGCCCGCGCTACGAGCTCGAGCAGGCTCCGCACGACACGCCCGCCGCCCCCGTCGCTGACGGCAACCTCGATCCGGTCGGCTGGGTCTACGAGCAGTACGACCAGCTCGTCGGCTCCCGCACGGTGCGCCGTCCCGGCCTCGACGCTGCCGTCCTGCGCATCGACGGATCGCGAGGCATCGCCGTGTCGCTCGACGGGCCGCCGCTCGGCTGCCGCGACCCGTTCGAGGCGGGCTACGCCGCCGTCTACGACGCCGCGCTGAACGTCGCGTGCGCGGGCGGCGAGCCGCTGGCGCTCACCGACTGCCTCAACTTCGGCAGCCCCGAGAAGCCCGAGATCGCGTGGGAGCTCGCCCGCGCGATCGACGGCATCGCGCAGGCAGCCGGCGAGCTCGGCATCCCGGTCGTCTCCGGCAACGTCTCGCTCTACAACGAGACCGGCGGCCGGCCGATCCCGCCGACGCCCGTCGTCGGCTGCGTCGGGCTCGTGCGCGACGTGACCGTGATCCCGGGCCGCTGGGCGAGCGGCGACCGGGTCTACTTCCTGCGCGGCAGCGGCGCCAGGCTCGTGCGGTTCGTCTGGGAGAACGCAGCGCTCTGGTCGCTGGCGCACGACGTCTCGGACGGCGGCATCGAGGCCGCGCTCCGCGAGGCGGCCGCCTGGTCGGGCTGCGCGGCCGACATCGCAGAGCTGCCGGAAGGGCCGGGCGTCGTCGTTGCCGCCACGTCGATGCCTGCCTGGCACGATGCCGTCGAGCTGGGAGTCGTGATTTAGCCATGTGCGGCGTCTTCGGAGTGCGCGCGCCCGGACGGGACGTGGCGCGGCTCACGTACTTCGGCCTCTTCGCGCTCCAGCACCGGGGGCAGGAGTCGGCCGGGATCGCGGTCAGCGAGCACGGCCGGCTGACGACGCTGCGCGACCTCGGGCTCGTCGCGCAGGTGTTCGACGAGCAGTCGCTGTCGGCGCTCCGCGGCGAGCTCGCGATCGGGCACGCGCGCTACTCCACGACCGGCGGGAACGCCTGGGCGAACGCGCAGCCGATCATCCACCACGGCAAGACCCGCACCGTCGCGCTCGGCCACAACGGCAACCTCGTCAATGCGGCCGAGCTGCGCGCCGAGCTGCACAAGCCGGCGGCGTCGACCTCCGACTCGGAGATGATCGCCGTGCTGATCGCCAACGACGAGCGGCCGCTCCAGGAGGCCGTCACCGCCACGATGCTCGCCCTCGAAGGGGCCGCGACCGTCGTCGGGCTCGCCGACGGCGCGCTGTTCGCCTTCCGCGACGCCCACGGCTTCCGCCCGCTCGTGCTCGGCCGGCTCGGGGACGACCCGGTCGTCGCGTCCGAGAGCTGCGCGCTCGACCTGGTCGGCGCGACCTTCGAACGCGAGTTCCGGCCGGGCGAGCTGCTGATCGCCGACGACGAGGGCACGCGGCTGATCCAGGCGGTCGAGCCGGCCGAGCGCGGCTCGCTCTGCATCTTCGAGTTCTTCTACCTGGCCCGGCCCGACACCCGGCTCTCGGGCGTCGAGATCCACGGCGCCCGCGTGCGGATGGGCGAGCAGCTCGCCGCCGAGGCGCCGGTCGACGCCGACCTGGTGCTCCCGATCCCCGACTCGGGCACGCCGGCCGCAATCGGCTTCGCGCGGGCGACCGGCATCCCGTTCAGCGAGGGGCTGATCAAGAACCGCTACGTCGGCCGCACGTTCATCCAGCCCGAGCAGGGGATGCGCGAACAGGGGATCCGGATGAAGTTCAACCCGCTCGACGAGGTCGCCGGCAAGCGCCTGGTGGTGGTCGACGACTCGATCGTGCGCGGCTCGACGACCCGCCAGATCGTGCAGATGCTGTTCGACGCCGGAGCCGCCGAGGTGCACGTGCGCATCTCGTCGCCGCCCATCGTCGGCCAGTGCTTCTACGGCATCGACCTCGCCTCGCGCGGCGAGCTGATCGCCGCCGACCACACGGTCGAGGAGGTGCGCGAGGCGATCGGGGCGACCTCGCTGGCGTACATCTCGCTCGAGGGGCTCCAGGCGGCGACGCGGCGGCCCGCCGACGCCCTCTGCCGGGCCTGCCTGACCGGCGACTACCCGACCCGTCTGCCCACCGACGGCGGCAAGCTGCGCTTCGAGGCCGCCGGGGTCTAGGTTCAGACCGTCAGGTCGCGCGCGCGCCCGTACCGAACCGCGCGCTTCACCTGGCGCGGGTCGAGTCCCTGCTCGAGCAGCGTCTGCCGCAGCTCGCCTTCGGCGGCGAGGCGCAGGAACAGCCACACGAGGGTGGCGAGCGTCACGACGGAGCCTTCGGCCATCATCACGATCCCGCCCAGGTTCAGGTCGTGCGCGGGCGTGATGCCCCACTCCGGCGCGTGCCGGTACACGCCGTAGAACATCGTGCTCGACCACATGAAGACGTTGCCGATGATCGTCTCCAGGAGCCGCACGCCGAAGACGTAGCCCACCTTGGCGCCGGTCCCGAACCACTCGGGCGCGGGCAGCGTCTCGAGCACCGGCGCCCACATCAGGCAGCCGCACGTGAAGAACAGGAAGTGCTCGAGCGCGTGGACCGAGTTGTGGTGCAGAGCGCCGTCGTAGAAGAGCGGGATGTGCCAGACGTAGAGGTCGACGGCCCAGAGCGGCAGGGCCACGAACGGGTGCGTGAGCTTCCGGAGCGCGTCGAAGCCGGGGAGGCCGAGCACCGGCCGCAGGATCGGCCCGGTGAGCCCGAGGACGAAGCACAGCGGCGCGAGGTCGCCGATGATCACGTGCTGGATCATGTGGACGAAGAAGAAGTGCTCCTCCCCGAGCGCGTCGATCGGCGAGTTGAGCGCGAGGACCACCAGCCCGATCCCGAGCCAGAACGCGAAGCGGCGGCCCAGCGGTACCGGCGTCCCCCGGGACGAGAGCGTGCGCGAGCGCCTCAGGTAGAGCGCCGCGACGACCAGCGTCGGGGCGATCTGGAGCGGCTCGAAGCTCCACGGCGTGAGCAGTGACGGCGACGTAACGGCTCAAGGCTAGATGGTCGGTCGAGTGCACCCGACCCGAGCCGTAGACTCCGAGGCCTGGCCTCCGGAGAACACAGCTATGCGGCAGCCGGCGTGTCGCTCGCCACGGCCGACTCGATCGTCGAGCGGCTGCGGGCTGCCGTCGAGTCGACGGGCGCGAGCGGATTCGGTGCGTTCGCCGGCCTGCACCCGATCGGCGGCGGCCGGCTGCTCGCCTCGTCGCTCGACTCGATCGGCACCAAGCCGATCGTCGCGCGGCCCCGCGGCGCGCTCCGCAACTGCGGTGCCGACATGGCCGCCCACTGCATCAACGACGTCGCGACGTGCGGCGCCGAGCCGCTCATCCTGCTCGACTACGTGGCCGCGAGCCACATCGAGCTCGCCGAAGTGGCGGAGCTCGTCGAAGGGGCCGCCGAGGTCTGCCGCGCCGCCGGCGTCGCCCTCGTCGGCGGCGAGACGGCCGAGCTGCCGGGCGTCTACCGCGACGGTGAGCTCGACTTCGCCGCGACCTGTGTCGGCATCGTCGACGAGCGCGACGTGATCGACGGGAGCACGATCGAACCGGGCGACGCCGTGATCGGCTTCGCGTCGGCGGGTGTGCACGCGAACGGCTTCACGCTCGTGCGCAGCGTTCTCGAGGACGAGGACTACGACGGCGACGACCTGCTCGCGCCGACGCGCCTGTACCTCGATGTCGCCCGGGCGCTCCGCGGCCGCGCGAAGGGGTTCGCACACGTCACCGGCGGCGGCATCCTCGGGAACCTGTCGCGCGTCCTACCGGCCGGGACTGCGGCCGAGCTCGACTGGGACTCCTGGGAGCGCCCGCCGGTGTTCGGCTGGCTCGCCCGCCACGTCGACGAGGCGGAGCTGCGACGGGTCTTCAACCTCGGCATCGGCTGGTGCGCGGTCGTCGCCGAGCCGGAGCCCGGCGAGCTCGTGATCGGCAGCGTGGTCGCCGCATGATCGGCGTGCTCGTGAGCGGCAACGGCTCGAACCTCCAGGCGCTGATCGACGCCGGGCTGCCGGTGGGCGCCGTCGCCTCGAACCGCAAGGAGGCCTATGCGCTGCTGCGCGCGCATGAGGCCGGGATCCCGGTCGCCACGTTCGGGCTCGACTGCCATGCGAGCCGCGAGGAGCGCGACCTGGTGATGGCGACCTGGCTCGAGGAGCACGGCGTCGAGCTGGTCGTGCTCGCCGGCTACATGCACCTGCTGACGAAGCCGTTCCTCGACCGCTTCCCGAACCGGATCGTGAACGTCCACCCGTCGCTGCTGCCCGACTTCCCGGGCGCGCGAGCGATCGCCGACGCACTCGCCGCGGGCGTCCCCGAAACCGGCGTCACCGTCCACCTCGTCGACGAGGGGCTCGACAGCGGCCCGGTGCTGCGCCAGGAGGCGCTGCCGCTCGAGCCTCGCGAGACGCTCGAGGAACGCGTGCACGCGGTCGAGCACCGGCTGCTGCCCGAGGTGGTGGGAGAGCTGTGCCGCGCGCGCTGATCTCCGTCTACGACAAGCACGGCGTCGGCGAGCTCGCCGACGGGCTCGTCGCCCTCGGCTGGGAGATCGTCTCCTCCGGCGGCACCGCCACCTACCTCGCCGAGCGCGGCCTGCCGGTGACCACGGTCGAGTCGGTGACGGAGGCGCCGGAGCTGCTCGGCGGGCGTGTCAAGACGCTCCACCCGCGCATCCACGCCGGCATCCTCGCGCGCCGCCACCTCGACGAGGACGTCGCGACGCTCGCGGAGCACGACATCGAGCCGTTCGACCTGGTGTGCGTCAACCTCTATCCGTTCGCGTCGGTGGCGGGCCGGCGGGGCGCGACCGAGGCCGAGGTCGTGGAGATGATCGACGTCGGCGGCCCGTCGATGCTGCGCGCCGCCGCGAAGAACTTCGCCCACGTTGCAGCCTTGTCGGCCGAGGCCCAGTACGAGCCGGTCCTGGCGGCGCTGCGGGAGCACGGCGAGATCCCGCTCGAGCTGCGGCGGTCACTGGCCCGCGACGCCTTCGCCGCGACGTCGGCGTACGAGGCCGCGATCGCCGGCTGGTTCAGCGCGCTCGACCCGTTCCCCGAACAGCTGACGCTCACCTTCCGGAAAGCGCTCGACCTCTCCTACGGCGAGAACCCGCATCAGGCGGCGGCGTTCTACCGCGAAGTCGGTGCCCGCCGGCACCTGCTGTCGCACGTCGACCAGCTCGGCGGCAAGCCGCTGTCGTACAACAACCTCGCCGACCTCGAAGGCGGGCGCCGGCTGCTGCGCGAGTTCGCGCTGCCGGCCGCGATCATCGTCAAGCACGGCAACCCGTGCGGCGTCGCGGTCGCCGGCACGATCGAGGAGGCCTGGGAGAAGGCGCTGGCCGCCGATCCCGTGTCGGCGTTCGGCTGCGTCGCGCTGCTCAACCGCCCGGTCTTCGGCGAGCTCGGCGCGCGGATCGCGGGCCATTTCATCGAGGTGCTGCTGGCCCCCGGCTACGACGAGGCGGCCACCGACGTGCTGCTCGCCAAGCAGGCCCTGCGCCTGCTCTGGAGCCACGACCGGCGCTCGGAGACGATCGGCGAGCGCGACTACAAGCGCGTCCTCGGCGGTCTGCTGGTGCAGGACCGCGACACGGAGACCGAGGAGCGGGCCGCGATGAACGTCGTGTGCGGCGAGCCGACCGAGGATCAGTGGGGCGACCTGCTGTTCGCGATGCGGATCTGCAAGCACGTCTCCTCGAACGCGATCGTCATCGCCCGGGGCCTCCAGACGATCGGGATCGGCGCCGGCCAGATGAGCAGGGTCGACGCGGTGCGGATCGCCATCGACAAGGCGCGCGAGCTCGGTCACGACCTGGCGGGCGCCGCGCTCGCGAGCGACGCGTTCTTCCCGTTCGCCGACGGCCCGGAGCTCGCGCTGGCCGCGGGCATCACGTCGATCGTGCAGCCCGGCGGCTCGCGCCGCGACGCCGACGTGATCGGAGCGGTCGACGACGCGAACGCGGCCATGGTGTTCACCGGGCTGCGGCACTTCCGGCACTGATGCGCGCAGGGGTCGACCTGGGTGGCACCAAGATCGACGTGCTCGTCGTCGACGGCGACCGTGAGGTGCTCGGTCGCGCCCGGCGCCCGACGCCCACCGAGGGCGGCGCGCAGGCCGTCGTCGCCGCGATCGCCGAAGCGGTGGGCGAGGCTGCCGCGGCCGCCGGGACGGCGGTCGCCGAGCTGACCGGTGTCGGGGTCGGCTCGCCGGGCGCCGTCGACGAGCCGGCGGGGACGGTCGGCCCGGCTTGGAACCTCGCCGGCGGCTGGGGCGACGCCTTCCCGTTCAGCGACCGGCTCGGACAGCTGCTCGGCGTGCCGGTGCGGGTCGCGAACGACGTCGAGGCGGCCGCCGGCGCCGAGGTCGCGCTCGGCGCAGGCCGCACCCTCGCGTCGTTCCTCGCGGTCTGGTGGGGAACGGGCGTCGGCGGCTCGGTCGTGCTCGACGGCAAGCCGTGGTACGGCAAGGGGTCGGCGGGCGAGCTCGGGCACATGGTCGTCAGGCTCGGCGGCCGGCGCTGCCCGTGCGGCCGCCGCGGCTGCGCCGAAGCGTATGCCGGGCGCGCCGCGATGGAGGAGCGCGCCCGGCGGCTGCGCTCGCACGGTCAGAAGACGAAGCTGTTCGAGCTGATGGAGGCGGCGAAGCGCGACCGGCTGACGAGCAGCATCTGGCAGAAGGCGCTCGACGCCGGCGACCCTCTGGCCCGCGAGCTGCTGAGCGACGCCTACGAGGCGATCGCCGCCGTGTCGGCCTCGGTGCTGAACCTGCTCGACCTCGACGGCCTCGTCCTCGGGGGCGGTCTCGGCACACGGTTCGGCGAGGCGGGGGCGCAGCGGATCCGGGCGGGGATGACGCAGCACCTGTTCAACCCCGACCGCGACCCGGCGGTGCTGCCGGCGGAGCTCGGCGACGACGGCGGCGCGATCGGCGCGGCCCTGCTCGTCAGGTAGAACAAGGGTCGCACACCGCCGGTACGCGAACGAGGGAGGCTCCGAACGATGGGTGAGGTCGATCCGCTCCGCTGGAAGGCGCTGACGATCGTCTGCGCGGCGTTCTTCATGACCGTCCTCGACGTGTCGATCGTCAACGTCGCGCTGCCGTCGATCGAACGGTCGCTGCACTTCTCACGCGAGAACATCCAGTGGGTGGTCACCGCGTACGCGATCACGTTCGGGGGCTTCCTGTTGCTCGGCGGCCGGGCCGCAGACGTGATCGGACGGCGCATCGTCTTCCTTGTCGGCGTCGCGGTCTTCACCGTCGCGTCCTTCTGCTGCGGGCTCGCGTGGTCGGAAGGCGTGCTCATCGGCGCACGCGCCGTGCAGGGCCTCGGTGCCGCGATCATCTCGCCGGCGGCGCTGTCGATCATCATGACCACCTTCGAGGAAGGCCCCGAGCGGAACAAGGCGCTCGGCATCTGGGGCGCGATCGGCGGCGGCGGAGCCGCGGTGGGCGTGCTCGCCGGCGGCCTGCTCACCAAGTACCTCGGCTGGGAGTGGATCTTCTTCGTGAACGTGCCCGTCGGCGTGATCGCGTTCTCGCTCGCGCCCCGCTTCGTCCGTGAGAGCCGGGCCGAACGCGACAGCACCCACGACATCCCCGGCGCGATCGCCGTCACCGCGGGGCTCGCGCTGCTCGTGTACGCGGTGTCCGAGGCGCCGAATCACGGCTGGGGCTCCGGCTGGACGATCGAGCGACTGGTCGCCGCCGCCGTCCTGCTCGTCGCGTTCGTGCTCATCGAGTCGCGGGCGAAGGACCCGATCATGCCGTTCTCGATCTTCCGCATCCGCACCGTCGCCGGCGCGAACGTCGCCGGCCTGCTGCTCGGCGGTGTCGTGTTCTCGAACTTCTTCATCCTCACGCTGTACGTCCAGCAGGTACTCGGCTACTCGGCCCTGAAGACGGGCGTCACGTTCGTGGCGACGGCGGGGAGCGCGGTCGTGTTCGCGGGCCTGGCGCAGGCGCTCGTGACGAAGATCGGCGCGAAGACGGTGATGACCGTCGGGTTCGTGGCGATGATCGCCGGGCTCGCGTGGTACACGCAGATCCCCGTCCACGCCTCGTTCGCGAGCGACCTCCTGCCGGGCTACCTGCTCGTCGGCTTCGGGCTGCCGTTCACGTTCATCCCGGTGTCGATCGCCGCGCTCGCCGGAATCGCGCACCACGAGGCCGGTCTCGCGTCGGGGCTCATCAACACGGCGCAGCAGATCGGGGGCGCGATCGGCGTCGCCGTCACCTCGTCGATCTCCCTGAGCCACTTCAACCACCTCGTGGCCGGTGGGACCCCGTTTCCGCAGGCGTTCACGAGCGGGTCGCAATGGGCGTTCTGGGTCGCCACCGGCGTCGCGGTGGCCGGCCTCGTCGCGACGCTCGTGCTCGTGCGCGGGGGCGATCTCGCCATGGCCGAGGACGCGATCCCGGTCGCCGCGTAGATGGCACGCGAGTACCCGACGCTGCTCGAACTGGTCGGCGGCACCCCCATCGTGCGCCTCGACCGGATCGGCCGTGACGTGCCCGGGCGGATCCTCGCGAAGCTCGAGTTCCTGAACCCCGGCGGGTCGAACAAGGATCGGATCGGCCTGGCGATGATCGAGGCGGCCGAGCGCGACGGGAAGCTCCGGCCCGGCGGCACGATCGTCGAGCCGACCTCGGGCAACACCGGCGTCGGGCTGGCGATCGCCGCGGCGCAGAAGGGCTACCGCTGCATCTTCGTGATGCCCGACAAGATGAGCCAGGAGAAGATCTCGATGCTGCGCGGCTACGGCGCCGAGGTCGTGATCACGCCGACGGCGGTCGACCACGACTCGCCCGAGTCGTACTACTCCGTCTCGTCGCGGCTCGCCGAGGAGATCGCGGGCGGCTTCAAGCCCGACCAGTACTCGAACCTCGCCAACCCGCAGGCGCACTACGAGAGCACCGGGCCGGAGATCTGGGAGCAGACCGACGGTGGGCAGATCGACGCGATCGTGATCTCGGTCGGCACCGGCGGCACGATCAGCGGTGTCGGCCGCTACTTCAAAGAGCACCGGCCGGAGGTGAGGATCGTCGGCGTCGACCCGGAAGGGTCCGTCTACACGGCGAAGGACGAGCGCGACCTCCATCCGTACCTCGTCGAGGGGATCGGCAAGGACACCTGGCCCGAGACGATGGACCCGTCGGTGGTCGACGAGTGGATCCGGGTCTCCGACCGCGACACGTTCCTCACGGCGCGGCGCCTCGCGCGCGAGGAGGGGCTGCTCGTCGGGGGGTCGGCCGGGTCGACCGTCTGGGGCGCGCTCGACTATGCGCGGAGGCTCGGCGACCCGGGCGCGCGGATCCTGACGATCCTGCCGGACTCGGGCCGCTCGTACCTCTCGAAGTTCCTCGACGACAACTGGATGATCGAGCACGGCTTCCTCGAGCGCAGCGCCCCGGCCCCGACCGTCCGCGAGCTACTGCGCGGCAAGCAGGGCGAGACGCCCACGTTCGTCACGATCTCGGCCCACCAGAAAGTGGCCGAGGCGATCGCGGTGATGGAGCGCTACTCGATCTCCCAGCTGCCGGTGGTGCGCGGCGGCGACCCGGCGACCCTCGGCGACGTGATCGGCTCGCTCCAGGACCGGGCGCTGCTCGACCGCGTGTTCAAGAACGCCGACGCGCTGCACGACGACGTCGCCTCGGCGATGCAAGGGCCGCTCGCGACGGTCGAGGCGGACGCGTCGGTGGACGAGATCGTCACGGCGCTGACCGGCGGCACGAACGCGGTCGTCGTCACCGACGCCGGCAGGCCGGCCGGCGTCGTCACCCGGTCCGACCTGCTCGACTACCTCGCGCACCGGGGCTAGGCGGAGTGGCGGAGGTCAGGCTGGCGGCGATCCGCCGCCTCGTCGTCGCGCGCCAGGGCTTCACGCCGCGGTTCCGCCAGGCGAAGGGCGCCGAGGTCGAAGCGGCGATCCGGCAGCTCGGCGCGGTCCAGCTCGACTCGATCTCGACCGTCGACCGGGCGCACCGGCTGACGCTCTCCGCCCGGGTCGGCGTCCTGCCGCGCGACGCGGTGGAGCGCCTGCTGCGCGAGGGCAGAGTATTCGAATACTGGGCGCACGAGGCGTGTCTGCTGCCGATCGAGCTGTGGCCGCACTTCCGCCGGGTGATGGCCGGAGGCGGCCACTGGGGCGCCCACGACCGGGCGCTGCGCGAGCACGGCGACCTCGTCGAGCCCATCCTCGCGCGGATCCGCGCCGAAGGGCCGCTCGGGTCGCGCGACTTCGAGGGCCGGAGTGACGGCGGGATGTGGGGCTGGAAGCCGGCGAAGATGATCCTGGAGGCGCTGTGGGACCGCGGCGAGCTGGTGATCGCCGAGCGGCGGGGCTTCCAGCGCGCCTACGACCTCACCGAGCGGGTGATCCCGAAGCAGTGGCTCGACGCGCCGGTGCCGACCGAGGCCGAGACGCTGCGGCACTTCGCAGTCCTCGCCGTCGAGGCTCGCGGAGCGCTCACCGAGGCGGCGATCCGCGAGCACTGGCGGCTGAAGGGCGGCAAGGCGCGGCTGCACGGCCGGCTCGCGGAGCTCGTCGCAGAGGGGCGGCTGCGCGTGGTGCAGGCCGACGACGGCGGGCCGCCGTTCTACGTCTCGCCCGACGCGTCACTCGACGGGACGCCCGCACCGCCGGTCCTGCTCTCGCCGTTCGACAACCTGGTCTGGGACCGGCCCCTGCTGCGCCGGCTCTTCGGCTTCCAGCACCTGATCGAGGTCTACAAGCGCGAGCACGAGCGGGTGTACGGGTACTACGTCCTGCCGCTGCTCGCGGGCGACCGCTTCCTCGGCCGCGCCGACGTGAAGGCCGACCGTGCCGAGGGCGTCCTGCGCATCAAGAAGTTCACGCCGGAGCCGGGCGCGCGCGGCGACGTCGCCGGCAAGCTCGAGCGGGCGGCCGAGCGGCTGGCGCGGGTGCTCGGACTCGAGCGCGCGCAGCTCTGAGGCCGCCGCAGCTACCCTCTGCCGATGGACTTCGAGACACGTGCGATCCACGTCGGCCAGGAGCCCGACCCCGCGACCGGGGCGATCATCACCCCGATCTACCAGACCTCCACGTACGTGCAGGAGGCGGTCGGCGAGCACAAGGGCTACGACTACTCCCGCGTCGCCAACCCGACGCGGACGGCGCTCCAGGAGGCGCTCGCGAGCCTCGAGAACGCCGCCCACGGCATCGCGTTCAGCTCGGGGATCGGTGCGACGACGACGCTGATGCACCTGGTCGATCCCGGCCAGCGGGTGGTTCTCATCGCCGACGTCTACGGCGGCGTCTACCGGCTGACGTCCAAGGTCTACGAGCCCAAGGGCTACAGGTTCACGTACGTCCCCGCCGCCGAGTTCGACGACGAGCTCGCCTCCCACCTCGACGACGACGTCGCGATGGTGTGGGTCGAGTCTCCGTCGAACCCGCTCCTGAACGTGGTCGACATCCGTCGCGCGGCCGACGCCGCCCACGCGGCCGGCGCGCTGCTCGTCGTCGACAACACGTTCGCCACGCCGTACCTGCAGCTCCCCCTCGACCTCGGCGCCGACGCGGTGATCCACTCGACCACGAAGTACATCGGCGGCCACAGCGACACGGTCGGCGGGTTCGTCGCGACGAGCGACGCCGCGCTGGCCGAGCGGCTCTACTTCCTGCAGAAGTCGCTCGGCGCCGTGCCCGGCCCGTTCGACTCCTGGCTGGTGCTGCGCGGGCTGAAGACGCTCGCCCTGCGGATGCGCCAGCACTGCGAGAACGCCCGGCGCATCGCCGACTTCCTCGAGGGCCACCCGGCTGTCGAGCGCGCGATCTACCCCGGCCTGGCCTCGCATCCGTCGCACGAGGTCGCGCGGCGGCAGATGCGCGACTTCGGCGGCATGGTGTCGTTCCTCGTCGAATCCGAGCAGGAGGCGATCGAGCTCGTCGCGCGGACGAAGCTGTTCCAGCTCGCCGAGTCGCTCGGCGGCGTCGAGAGCCTGATCGAGCATCCGGCCCGCATGACGCACGCCTCGACCGCCGGGGCGCCGTTCGCGCCGCCCTCGAACCTCGTCCGCCTGTCGGTCGGCATCGAGTCTGCGGACGATCTGCTCGCCGACCTCGAGGCCGCGCTCGTCAGGCGAGCAGCCCCGGCCCGCGCGTAACCTCGCGGCCCCGGAGCCGCGGCACCTTCGACCACGGCAGCAACCCGAACCGCGCCAGTGCGCGCGGCAGCCGCCGTTCCGGCCGCATCTCGGCGGTGTGCACCCAGTTGCCCTCGAAGTCCCAGAGCCGCGCCCGGGGGTTCAGCGAGCGGATCTCGTCGGCGAGTGCGCCCGTCTCCAGCCGCTGGTCGGTGATGATGCGGTCGGTCCGGCTCCAGTAGAGCTGCAGCGGTACGCCGGAGAGGGCGATCTGCTCGACGTAATGGTCGGGGCTCCGCAGCGCGTAGGCGCGCGGATCGGTGCGCGGTGTGCCGCCGATCTCGGCGCGCGCGAGCTCGCGCAACTCGCCGCCGCCCTTCAACGACGCGAAGTCGCGGTAGCGGCGGCTCATGTCCGTGGCCGGATCGAACGCGGCCGCCCCGCGCAGCAGGTGCGGGAAGCGCGCGACGAGGAGGAGCGTCTCCTGGCCGCCCATCGAGCCGCCGAAGGCGTAGATCCGCCGGGGGTCGACGTTGACACCGTGGGCGCGCACGATCGCGGGCATCCGGGCGAGGTCGTCGATCTGGCCCGGGTCGCCCCACGAGTAGAGCTGGAGGCGGCGCCCCTCCCCCGCCGGGTTGATCACCGCGAAGCCGCCCTCACCCGGCAGGTCGCCCCACAGCTCGGCGTTCCGGGCCGCGTCGACGCCGCGCCCGTGGGGCGAGATGACGAGCGGGATCCTCTGGCCGTGATAGCCGGCGGGCAGGAGGAGCCAGGCGGGCCGAAGCGTGCCGTTGTGCGACCGGTACCTGATCAGCGTCGCGACGGTGCCCCTGGGCGTCACCGGTGGGACGAGGCGGCTCGAGGCGGCCGATGCGGGCATGAGCGCGGCAGCGGTCGCGACGGACGCAGCGGTCAGGGCCAGAACGGCGAGGACGCGCATCGCCGGCGACGGTAACGCTCCGACTGAGAAGATCTGGTTATGCCTCAGTTGCGGCTCATCGATCTCCACTTCGGCACCCACGAGCGGTCGGTCGGCGTCTACCTCGTCGAGACGAACGACGGTCTCGCGCTGCAGGACTGCGGGCCGTCATCGACGCTGCCGCGGCTCCGTGAGGGGCTCGCCGAGCACGGCGTCGACCTGACGGACGTCCGCCACCTGCTGCTCTCCCACATCCACCTCGACCATGCGGGCGCGGCCGGCTCGCTCGTCAGGGAGCATCCGGAGCTCACCGTGTGGGTGTCGCCGGTCGGCGCGCCTCATCTCGTCGACCCGTCGCGGCTCGAGCGGTCGGCGCGCCGCCTCTACGGCGCGCTCTTCGACCCGCTCTGGGGCGAGCTGGCGCCCGTCCCGGAAGGGACCATCCGGCTCGCGGAGGGCGAGGTGCTCGGCTGGGAGGCGTTCCCCACGGTCGGGCACGCATCGCACCACGTGTCGTATCTCGCGGATGGCACGTTGCTGGCCGGCGACGCCTGCGGCATCCGGATCGCCCCGTCGAGCTTCGTCCTGCCGGTCTCGCCTCCGCCCGACATCGACGTCGAAGCCTGGCATGCGACGGTTGCCGAGATCCGCCGGCGCAAGCCGGACCGGCTGGCGCTCGTCCACTTCGGCGTGCACGAGGACGCTGAGGAACATCTCGACCGCCTCGATCTCGAGCTCGACCGCTGGTCGTCGAGGGTCGAGCACGGAATGGACGAGGCCGACTTCGTGGCCGCAGCCCGAGCCGATCTGGCTGCCGAGGCGGACACGTACAACCGAGTCGGCCCGCTCAGCCAATCGTGGTCCGGCCTGCGTCGCTACTGGGACAAACAGGCAAGACCGCCCGAGCCAGGCAACTCCTAACGCTTTCCTAACGGTGGCTGCCACCAGACATGTCTAGCCGGGCGTATGGGTCTTTTGGTGGTTTTGCAGGGGTTTTTTCGGTTGCGTTACGCTCTCGTGCGAATCGGTCCGGAAGTCGGCACACGTTGTGGATCGTTCGTGACGCTTCCGCGACACGTTCTCCCCAGGTGGCCCGCGCTTCCGGATTCGGCGCGACGGGCGGTCTGACCGCCGGCTGCTACGGCTCGCGCAGGACGTTGGCGCCCGAGGTCTGGGCGAGCGCCAGTACGACGATCTCGTCGATGTTCACGTTGGGTCGCCGCGTGAGCGCGAAGAGGATGCAGTCCGCGACGTCCTCGGCCGAGAGCGGGCCGCCGAGCGCGACGTTGTCGTAGAAGCCGCCCGCCTTCGAGTCGTCGCCGTGGAAGCGGACCTTCGTGAACTCCGTCTCGACCATTCCCGGCGCGACGTTCGTGACGCGCACCGGCTTGCCGTGGAGGTCGTCGCGCAGAGCGCGCGTGTAGCCGTGCACGGCGAACTTCGACGCGACGTACGACGCGCCGTTCGCGTACGACCAGATGCCGGCGACCGAGCCGAGGTTGACGATGTGCCCGCCGCCATCGGCGATCAGGTGCGGGACGCAGAGCCGGGTCATCCGCATGAGCGCGATCACGTTCGTCTCCATCACGCCACGCTCGTCGTCGGGGTCCGAGTCCCACACCGGGTCGCGTCCGAGCGCGAGGCCGGCGTTGTTGACGAGGATGTCGATGCCTCCGAACTCCTGAACGACGTCAGCGACGAACCGCGCGCTGTCGGCCGCGTCGTTCACGTCCAGCGGCAGCGCGAGCTCCGTCTCGAGCCGCTCGACCCGGCGGGCACCACCCGCCACGCGTGCGCCCGCCGCGGCGAGTTGGCGTGCCGTCTCGGCGCCGATCCCGCTCGACGCTCCCGTCACGATCGCCCGTTTGCCGTCGAGTGCCCCCACCGCGCAACCTTAGACAAAGCGAGCGGGGGCCCCGACGGTGAAGCCGCCGGAGCCCCGCCCGTTCAGCTCGCGACGAGGGTCGCCGTCCGCGTGGCGATGTTGCCGTTCGCGTCGTTGAACGCCGCCGTCACCTTGTAGGTGTGACCCTTCTGCGGCGTGAAGCCGGCGAGCGGGAACGTCACCGACTCGTCGGGCGCGATCGTCTCGTCCGGGTACCCGGAGCTGACGAGCTTCGCGCCGTCCAGCACGTGGAACGTGACGCCGATGTTCGACCCGGGCGCGTCGTAGTAGGCCAGGAACGGCACGAACAGCTTGAGCGTGACGGCCGAGCCGGCCTTGACGGCCTTCGTCGTGCCGTCGATCGGCCGCGCCGACGCGCTGAACGCGGCGAGTGCCGGCTTCGCCGCGCCACCGACGTTCTCGAGGCCGCTCTGCCACGGGTTCCCGGTCGAGTCCCGGAACGTGAACCAGATGAACATCTGCACGTTCGGGTCGGCTTTCGCGACCCCGAGCGCCTGCTTCGCGTACGCGGCCTGCTGGGCGAACGTCACCCCGTGCGGCTCGGCCGGCTTCGTCTCGTGGCCGTACTCGGTGATCCAGATCGGCACCGTGCGATGGAACCACGTCTTCAGGTCGGCCTCGAACGTCGGTAGCTGCGACAGCGTGACGTTCGGGAACTTGACCTGCTCGAGCGGCTTCGCGTTCGGCTGCGTCGGGTACGGATGGTGCGCCCACGCGTCGAACTTCAGCCCCGGCTGCTTGGCGAGCAGCTGGGCGAACAGCCCGGGCGCGACCGTCTGGCTGGAACCGGCGACCGGAGCGCTCCGCCCCTGGGCCGACGTCTCGCCGATCGCGACCTGCGCGGCCGGGTTGCCGGACTTGATCCCGGCGTAGGCCGCCTTGAAGAGCTTGGCGTAGTTGGCCGGGCTCACGATCTTCTTCCCGACGTACTGCGGCGTCAGGAACTGCTGCAGGTTTGGCTCGTTCCACACCGACCACAGGCTCACGCTGCCCTTGCCGGGGTTCTCACCGTCGTACCGCACGGCGAGCAGGTTCGCGAACGTCCGGAGATCGTTCAGGTTCGTCGGCATGTGGTTGGGCGACAGCCCCCCGTTCGCCCATTTCGGCGTGCCGGTGATGTTGACCATCACCCGGAGCCCGTAGCGGCCGGCCTCGCGCACGAGCTCGTCGAGGTCGCCGAGCTGGTAGGCGGGATCGTCCGGATCACCCGCGTTCGCGGGCTTCGTCGGCGCGATCCTCGACCAGTCGGCCGTCGTGCGGATGACCGTCGCTCCCGCGGCGGCGGCGGCGGCGAGGTTCACGGTGCGGTCGGGCGACCAGCGGAAGCTGGGATCGTCGAAGAAGCCGATGGGCATCTGGGTTGCGGCGCGGACGGTCGCAGCCGGGATTGCCAGAAGCGCGATGGCCGCGAACAGCGCGACGCGGGTGCCGTTCAGCACGGGCAGTACCTCCCTCTCGTGGGTCACGAACCCTCCGCGAGCGAGGGTAACGAGCGGACGTGAGGGTGGTGTAAGGAGGCCCGCCGAAAGGGTTACGGCGCCGAGCGCCAGCCGCGGAACGCCTCGAGCAACTCCGCCTCGGCCTCCGGCGACAGATCCTCGGCCCGCAGCGTCCCGGTGACCCGAATCGTCTGCCGGATCTGCTCGAGGTACTCGGCGCAGTGGCCGCACGCGCCGAGGTGGCCCTCGAAACGGCTCCGCTCGCGCTCCGTGAGCCCGCCGTCCAGGTACGCGGTGACCAGCTCGACGAACTCCTGGCAGCTCAACTCGGTGGTCTCTGTGACGGTGCTCATGCGCTTTCCGCTCCTGCCGGTGCCGTGAGGTAGTCCTCGAGTGCCGCCCGCACCTTCGCCCGGGCGCGGTGCAGCAGCACTCTCTGATTGACCTCGCTGAGGTCGAGGGCGTTACGCACCTCCTCGCCGCTCCACCCCTCGACGTCGCGCAGCGAGATGACGGCGCGCTGGCTCGGAGGCAGAGCGTCGATCGCGCGCCGGACGACCTCGCGCGTCTCGCCTGCCAGCAGCCGCTCCTCGGGCAGGTCGCGGGGCGCCGTCTGCCAGTGCCCGGGGCGGCGCTCGTGGTCGGCCGGCAGGAAGCGCGAGGCGTCGACCGCCGCTTCGGGCACGCCGCCGGGCTCCTCGAGCGCCGAGAAGGGCAGTGTGCGCCCCTCCCGCTGCGCGCGGGTTTTGGCGGTGTTGACGAGGATGCGGAAGACCCAGGTCTTGAGCGACGAGCGCCCCTCGAACCGGTCGAGCGCTCCGAGAACGCGGAGCCAGGTGTCCTGGATCACCTCCTCGGCGATCGCGCGGGACGGGACGAAGATCTGGGCGACGCGCAGGAGCGGCGCGTGCCACTCGCGCACGAGCAGGCGGTAGGCCTCTTCGTCGCCCGCCCGCAGGGCGGTGACGAGCTGTGCGTCGCTCTGCTCGATCATGATTCAGACGGCGGGCACGTCGGACGGCGGCACGTCAGACGGCG
>CAYXXE010000003.1:0-52190 GCA_964468985.1 uncultured Gaiellales bacterium
CCTGATCGCCTCGCCCGAGGTCTTCATCTTCCTCTCGTTCATGATCACCGACCCGAGGACGGTGCCCGAGACGCGGTTCGGGCGCCGCGTCTACGGCATCAGCATCGGCCTGCTCGCCGCGCTCCTGATCGCGCCGCAGCAGACCGAGTTCGCGAGCAAGGTCGCGCTGCTCGGCTCGCTCACCCTGGTCTGCGCCGCCCGGCCGCTGATCATCCTGCTACGCGAGGCCGCCGCCAGGCAGTCCGGGCAGAGCCTCGTCGACCGTTCGGCCCGCCTCGTTCGCGCCGGCCTCCTGCGCCTGCGCCCGGCGGGTCGCGCCGGCCTCGGCACCGCCACGCTCGTCGCCGCGGCGGCGTTCGCGGGCCTCCTCGTGCTCGCCGGCACGCCCGCCCGCTCGAGCGCCGGGACACTCGACACGCCCGCGCTCACCGCCGGCCTGCCGCAGGTCACGGTCGGGCACCCCTCCGGCGTCGTCTCGATCGACCATCGCACCGCGGTGCAGGTCGCCGGCGACGTGGTCACCGACATGCGCGCGATCGCGCCGGCCTACCGCGTCCAGAGCATGCACCTGACGCTCGAGGCGGCCCAGGGCCAGGGCCCGCCGACCGTCGTCGCCAGGCTGAACGGCACCGACCCGTCGGCCCGCACGATCGACCTCGCCCTGAAGGACGGCCGGTTCCGGATCATCGACCGTGCGGCTGCCGCTGCCGCCCCGGCCGCGGCGACGCGCGCCGCCGAGCCGGCCGTGGCGAGCAAGGGCTCCTCGGCCTTCGCGAGCCGGGTCGAGTTGAAGAACGTCGCGCCGCAGGTCGGGCTCGACTTCCGCCAGGGCGCGTTCCGCTACGGGATGTCCCCCGAACCGGCGGCGATGATGGGCGGCGGGGTCTGCTGGCTCGACTACAACAACGACGGCTGGATGGACCTCTTCGTGGTCAACTCCTACGCCGACCTGAACCTCCCGAGCTGGCAGGAGCACGGCGGCCTGCCGCAGAGCGGGCTCTTCCGCAACGACCACGGGAAGTTCGTGAACGTGACGAGCTCCTCCGGCGCCGGCATCCGGGTGAAGGGCACCGGCTGCGTCGCCGCCGACTTCAACGGCGACGGCTACACCGACCTCTTCGTGACCACCGCCACCGACGACGTGCTGCTCTGGAACAACGGCAACGGGACGTTCACCGAGGCCGACCGCGCCCAGACGGGCATCGTCTCCTACGGCTGGCACGCGGGCGCGGCGGTCGCCGACGTCAACGGCGACGGCCGGCCCGACCTGTTCGTCGCCGGCTACACCGACGTCCAGCATCCGATCGAGACCTCGATGGCCGGGTTCCCGACGAACTACCTGGGCATCCGCGACGAGCTGTTCCTGAACGAGGGCAACGACAAGCACGGGCACGCCCACTTCCGCGAGGTCGGGCAGCAGGTGGGCCTCGACCGGCTGCACGAGCACGGCCTCGGAGCCGTCTTCACCGACGTCAACGGTGACGGTCGGCCCGACCTCTACGTCGCCAACGACGAGGACCCGAACCGGCTCTACCTCAACGAGCCCTATCCCGGCGGCGTGCAGGCGGATCCCCTCCATCTCGGCTTCCGGTTCCGCGACGTCTCGGTCGCCGAAGGGGTCGCCGACAAGAACGCCGGCATGGGCGTGGCGCCCGGGGACTACAACGGCGACGGCCACACCGACCTCTTCATCACGAACTCCCGTAACCAGCAGCACGCCGCCTTCGCCAGCAAGGTCGCGGCGAACGGGACGACCTCCTTCGTCAACACCAGGTCGATCTTCGCCGCGGCGCTCGGCCACCGGACGACCGTCGGCTGGGGCGACTCATGGGTCGACCTCGACAACGACGGCTTCCCCGACCTCGTGATCGCGAACGGCGCCATCCCGGTGACGAACCTGAAGGCGGACACCGAGCCCGTGCAGGTGCTCCAGAACCTGAGCGGCGAGGACCGGACCGGCCAGTTCGAGAACGCGAGCGGCGTCGTCGACCCGGTGGGCATGCCGAAGATCATCGGCCGCGGGCTCGCGGCCGCCGACGTCGACAACAACGGCAAGCTGGCGATCGCGATCAACTCGATCGGCGGGCCGCTCGTGCTGCTCGAGAACACCGGGCCGGCCGGCCACTGGCTCGAGGTGTCGATGGGAGGCTTCTACCCCGACGCGCTCCTCACGGCGACCCTGCCGGACGGCCGGAAGCTCGTGCAGGAGATCCATGCGGGCAGCAGCTACCTCTCGTCCGAGGATCCGCGGGCCCACTTCGGCCTCGGCGCCGCCACCAGGGTCGCCGAGCTGACGATCCGCTACCCGGACGGGCGCGTCGTCCGTCTCCACGACATCGCCGGCAACCAGATCCTGAAGCTCGCGCCCGAGCCACGCTCCGCGCGCTGAGCGGCCGGTCGCGCTCACCGGGTCGACGACCGGGACGGTCGGCTGCTAGGTTGCCGCTCGGCAGCAGGCGCCCGGCAACGGAAGGTTCACCGTTCGCACCACGAGGACACCCGCTGTGCACGCCCCGCGGCTTCGCCGCGCTCGTCCCACCCTGCTGTTCCTCGGCGCGAGCGTGTCCCAGCTCCCGTCCATCCGTCACGCGCGCGAGCGCGGCTACCGCGTGGTCGCCGTCGACGGCGACCCGAACGCCGTCGCGTTCCCGTACGCGGACGTCGCCGAGTGCGTCGACTTCGCCGAGCTCGAGCGCGTCGCCGAAGCCGGCGCCCGCCATCGGGTCGACGGCGTCCTGGCGATCTCGAGCGACCGTGCGGTCGTCCCGGCCGCGGCCGTCGCCGCGGAGCTCGGCCTGCCGGGGATCGGCGTCGAGGTCGCGACCGCGATGACCGACAAGTCGACGATGCGCGCCCGCCTCGCTGCCGAGGACGTCGCGCAGCCCCGGTACCGGATCCTCACGGCGAACGGCGACCTCACCGCGGCGTTTCGCGACGTCGGCGCTCCCGCCGTGCTCAAGCCGGTGGACTCCGGAGGTCAGCGCGGTGTCTTCCGCATCGAAAGCGTGGACGACGTCACGCGGCACCTGGACGAGGCACTCGCCCTCTCACGCACCGGCCGCGCGATCCTCGAGCAGTTCGTCCCGGGGATCGAGCTCAACGGCATCTTCGTCGTCCGCGGCGGCGTGCCCCGGCTGATCACGCTCTCCGACCGCCTACGGCCGCCCGGGGTCGGGTTCGGCGTGGGCTGGATCCACTCGTTCCCCTCCTCGCTCGAAGAGGCCGCGCTCGCCACGGCGGAGGCGGTCGCCGCCGCAGCGATCCGGGCGCTCGGCCTACGCGACGGCATCGCCTTCCCGCAGCTGATCGTCTCGGAGGACGGGTCCGCCCGCGTGATCGAGGTCGCGGCGCGGATCGCGGCCGGCCAGATGGCGGACCTCGTGCGCTTCGCGACGGGCATCGACCTCTTCGACGTCGCGTTCGCGCAGGCGCTCGGGCAGGAGGTCCCCGACAGCCTGGTCGAGGCGCGCTCCACGCGGCCGGTCGTGATCCGCTTCCTCACCGCCGGCCCCGGGGTGCTCCCCGTCGGGAGGGTGACGCACGTCGGGAGCCTCGACCCGGTTCTCGGCTCCCCCGGCGTGCTCGGTGCCGGCCTGTACTTCGGCGCCGGCCACACCATCGACGCCGTGCAGGTCGACGCCGACCGCAAGGGGTACGTGATCGCCACCGCCGACACGGCACCCGCCGCACTCGACCTCGCCGAGCAGGCGGCTGCGAAGCTCGAGATCCGCGTCGAGGCGACGGGCCGCGAGGTGACGGCCGCGACGTGACGGCAGCGACCGACGGGAACGGCCGCCGAGAGCGGGCCGTGATGCTCCTGGCCGGCCTGCTCGCCGTGGCGGTGCGCGTGCCGCACGTCT
This sequence comes from uncultured Gaiellales bacterium, assembly GCA_964468985.1. Taxonomy (GTDB): domain Bacteria; phylum Actinomycetota; class Thermoleophilia; order Gaiellales; family Gaiellaceae; genus PALSA-600. The sequence goes on from CAYXXE010000003.1 coordinate 3,861, forward strand.
TCACCGACGCGCTGTGGCAGGACGAGGTCGCGTCCGCCCGGATCCTCCGCGAGCCGTCGCTCCCGGCGATGCTCGGCCGGGTCGTCCGCACCGAGTCGACTCCCCCGCTCTGGTACTCGCTCGCCTGGGCCGCGCATCAGGCGGGCGCGCCGATCGTCGACGTCCGCCTGCTCTCGGCGCTTTTCGGCGGGCTGCTCGCCGCCGCGGTCGTCGCCGGCGCGCGAGCCGTGCTGCCGCTGCGGTTCGCGGCCGTCGCCGGCGTGCTCGTCGCCGTCGGCGCCCAGTTCGCCTGGCACGGGCACGAGCTCCGCGCCTACGAGCTGCTCGCCCTGCTGACGACGCTGTTCGGGCTGAACCTGGCGCGAACGGCCCACCGGCCGACCCGGCTCAACACCCTCTCGCTCGGCGGCGTCGTCGCGGCCGGGCTCCTGACGCACTACTTCTTCGTCTTCAGCGTCGCCACGGCGCTGCTCTGGCTCTGGCTGGAGCCGGCCGCGCGACGCCGCAGAGCCCGGGCGACCGTCGCGATCGCCGTCGGCGCCGCGCTCTGCTCGCCGTGGCTGCCCTACTTCGCGCGCCAGTACCGGCAGGACCGCTTCTGGTGGATCGGCCCGTTCGACCTGCAGGAGGTGCTCTCGACCCCGTTCCGGCTGTTCACGCCGCTCGTCACCCACGGTGCCTCGGCGCGAACGGTGCCGCTCGTCTTCCTCGCGCTCGTCGCGGCCGGGGCGTTGCGGCTGGCCCGAATCTCCGCCACCGGCCGGCTCTTCGCCGTGCTCGCGCTCGGCCCCCTGGTCGTCGCCGGCGGTGCGTGGGCCGCCGGCGAGCGGACGTTCGCGGTCAGGAACCTCATCGAGATCGGCCCGTTCGTCGCGATCGCCGTCGTCGCGGCGCTCTCGCTGCTCGGAGCCCGGCTGGCGGCGGCCGGCCTGCTCGCCGCCGCCGCGGCGGCGGTCGTCGCGTTCTCGATCACCCAGGCGGTTCCCGCGCCGCCGTACGACCGGCTCGCAGCCGACCTCGTGCGCGAGGGCTGGACCCCGCACGACCCCGTCGCGATCCTCGGCGACGTCTTCGCATTTCGCTCCCCACTCGAGTGGTACCTCCCCGACCAGCCGGTGCTGGCGATCTCGCGGCCGACGAGCCGGCGGTGCCCGACGCTGTTCGCGATCGGCAAGGAGCCGGCGAGCCGCGGCTTCGACGACATGCGCAGTCAGCGGCGGACGGACGGGTACCTGGTCGCCCGCCTCGCTCCCGACGGCCCGGCCGACGGGGCGTCGCTTCGCGGTGTAACGCTGCGCGGTGCGACGATCCTCGCCGACCCGCACGAGCGCTTCGCCTGCGTCCGTCCGATCGACACGGGCAGGCTCGCGCCGCTCACCTGACGCCAGGGTGTACGCTCGACCGATGGATGCCGCCCGCGCACGCGAGAACCTGGCACGCGAGCGGCGTCGGATCGAGGAGGCACTCGCCAACCTGCTCCCGACACCAGGCGACGAGCCGACGACCGACCAGCATCTCGCCGATCAGGGCTCGGAGCTCTACGACGCCGAGTTCGACGAGGGCCTTTCGGACGACCTGCGGCGCGAGCTGGAGGCGGTCGAGCGCGCCGAGCTCCGGCTGGCAGACGGGAGCTACGGCCGCTCGATCGAGAGCGGCGAGACGATCCCGGACGAGCGCCTCGAGATCCTGCCCGCGGCCGAGCGCACCGCGGCGGAGCAGGAGCTGTTCGACCGCTGACTGCGGGCTCGAGGCCGCTCAGGCGTGCGCCCGCGCGTCCGGGCCGCGCAGGAACTCGGCGACCGTGTCGAGGTACTCGGGCACCGGCAGCAGGAAGCTGTCGTGGCCCCACGGGCTCGCGATCTCGCGCTGCGCGACGGCGCACCCGGCCTGCTCGAGCACGTCGGCCGCGCGACGGGAGTGTGCGGTCGGGAAGCGCCAGTCGGTGTCGAAGCTGACGAGCAGGAAGCGCGTCGGGTTGCCGCGGAGCCGTTCGAGCACGGCGGACTCGTCCGCGAACGGGTCGAAGTAGTCCATGACGCGGGAGAGGTAGAGGTAGCTGTTGGCGTCGAAGCGCTGCAGGAACTTCTCCCCCTGGTGGCGGAGGTAGGCCTCGACCTCGAACCCCGGGTCGAACGTCGGCGCGCCGCCGTGGTGCCTCCGCCCGAACTTGAGCTCGAGCGCCTCTTCGGAGACGTAGGTGATGTGCGCCATCATCCGCGCGACCGACAGGCCGACGGCCGGTACCTCCCCGCTCGCGTAGTAGTCGCCGTCGTGGAAGTGCTCGTCGCTCGTGATCGCGGCCCGGGCGACCGACGAGAACGCGATGTTCTGGGCGGTGAGCCTGGTCGAGATGCACACGAGCACGGCCCGGCCGATCTCGTCGGGGTGGTCGATCGCCCACTGCAGGATCTGCATGCCGCCGAGTGAGCCGCCGATCGCCCCGTGCAGCCTCCGGACGCCGAGGTGGGCGAGCAGCCGGCGCTGCACCTCCACCAGGTCGCGCACCGTGAACTGGGGGAACCGGAGCCCGTACGGCCTCCCGTCGCCAGGCTGCGGCGACGACGGGCCGGTGGTGCCGCGGCAGCCGCCGAGCAAATTGGAGCTGACGACGAAGTACCGGTCGGTGTCGACGGGCTTGCCCGGCCCGATCATGCTGTCCCACCACCCCGGCTCGTCCGGGTCGCCGTGGTGGCCCGCGGCGTGGGCGTCGCCCGTCAGCGCATGGCAGACGACGATCGCGTTCGAGCGGTCGCGGTTCAGCCGGCCGTACGTCTCGTAGGCGACCTCGACCGGCGCCAGCGTCGCGCCCGCCTCGAGCACGAGCGGGTCGTCCTCGGTCCAGAGGACGACCCGCTGCGTCTGGACGCGACCGGCGCTGCCGCCGCGGCCTTCGCGTGATCCGAGTGCGGTGTGCGCCACGAGCCTAGGCGGTGGTCGCTGACACGATGTGGCTTATGCTTGAGATAAGAGCTCCTTCGAGAGCCAACCTACCCGACGAACCTCCGGCCGTGCGGTGCGTCACAATGCTGCTCGTGCGCATCTCCGCGAAGGAAGATTACGCCGTCCGGGCTGCGCTCCAGCTGGCCCTGGCCGACGGCGGGCCGTTGAAGCGCGAGCAGATCGCGCAGGCGCAGGAGATCCCCACCGCCTTTCTCCAGAACATCCTGATCGAGCTCCGGCACGCGGAGGTCGTCGAGGCGCAGCGTGGGCGCGAAGGCGGCTTCCGGCTGGCGCGGCCGGCCGATCAGATCAGCGTCGCCGACGTGGTGCGGGCGGTCAGCGGCCCGCTGGCCACGATCCGTGGCATCCGGCCGCCGGCGGTCGAGTACAACGAGTCGGCCGAGCCGCTGAAGGAGGTCTGGGTCGCCCTGCGCACCAACATCCGGGCGATCCTCGAGCACGTGACGCTCGCCGACCTGGCGGCCAACCGGCTGCCCGCGAACGTCCGGAAGATCACGGCCGACCCGACGGCGTGGGAGTAGACGGCGGCCTGGCCGCCGAGACCGCGCAGTTGTTCGCTCCGACCTCGAGGTGCGCGACCTCCGGGCCAGGAGGCTCGGGGCCCAGGTTGACGGCGATGATCTCGGTGTAGTTCGCGGGCCGCTCGGGCAGTTCCTCGAGGACCCGCGCGACGAAGGCAGCCTCGCCCAGCGCGAGCTCGGGCATCGCGCGGCGCACGGCGCCGAGCGTCCCGGCGACCGGGCCGTCGACGCGGCCACCCGGGTAGTGCGCGGGGAGGAGCACGGTGGCGTCGGGGAGCGCAGCGATCCGCTCGCGGAGCGTCCGGTGCAGCTCGCGGGCACCCGCCGCGGCACCGTCGTCACCGTGCTCGAGGTCCGGCCGCGCGACCGAGTCGAGGAAGAGCGAGTCGCCCGCGAGCAGCGCGAGCTCGCCGAGCAGCAGGCCGGTCATGTCGCTCGTATGGCCCGGCAGCGCGACGACGCGGACCGACGCCGCACCGACCTCGATGCTGTCGCCGTCGGCGACGGACGCGACCCGCCCGGCGTGGCGGCAGCCGCGCAGCAGCGACGCCGCGGGCAGATGCAGGACGGCGTCGGCCCGGTCGGCCAGCTCGCGCGCGCCCGAGAGGTGATCGGCGTGGACATGCGTGTCGAAGACGCTCGTGATGCGGACGCCGCGGGCGGCCGCCTCCGCCAGGTACGGCTCGACCTCGGGCCCGGGATCGACGACGAGCGCGTCGTCGCCGGCGACGACAAGGTACGAGAGGCAGCCCCGGGCCTCCCGCCGGAACTGCACGACCCGGAACGGCCCGGCGAGCGGCACCTCGTCGACCTCGACCAGGCGCGACCAGCAGATCAGGCCGCCGCGAACGCTGAGCGAGGCGACGCCACGCTCGGCGAGCAGGGCGGCGACCCGGCGCGAGCTGTTGCCGGCGGTACAGATCAGGCGCAGCGGAGCCGCCGCCGGTAGCCGGGCGAGCGCCAGCCGGACGTCGGCCGCGACCTCGGCCTCCGGGAGGTTGATCAGCCTGCAGACGCCCGGGTCGGCATGCCACGCGGCGAACGCCTCGGCGTCGCGCGTGTCGACGACGACGACACCGCGGCTCACCCGCAACTCCCGCTCGAACGAGCGCGGGCCGATCTCGGCGACCGCGATCACCCGGAGCGCGTCCTCGTCGAAACTGCGCTCGACGTCCCTGCCGGACATTGCGACCTCCCTCTGGAGCGACGTCGGGGAGGGCGCCGGCCGGGCGCCCTCCCCGTGGAGACGGCGGCTACTTCCCCGCGACGAACGTTCCCTGGAGGTGCCAGTACCCCGTGAACCCGTTGAACGGGCCGCCGACGACCGCGCTCGCCCATGTGAGGACGAAGGCGCCGGTCTGCTTGTCGTAGGTCCCCGTGACCGCCGACGTCAGGCCCGGCTTGGCACCGCCCGGCTTCGGCGAGCCCTGGTTGAAGTAGAGCTTGTTCCAGGAGGCGAACACCGATTCGACCTGGCCGCTGAGCTTGCCGTTCGTCACCTGGATGCTCGGTGCGGGGATCGTCGGACCGCCCTTGGGGTCGCGCGCGAGCGTCGACAGGCCGAACGCGATCGCGTTGAACTTCGCGGGCGCGATGATCGCGCCCGCGCGCGAGTCGCCCTTGGCGTCGAAGGCGACCTTCGGCCCGGGCTGGAGGGCCGCCGTGCTGAGACCGCCCGCGGTCCCGGGGCTGACCAGCGTGTAGGTCTTGTCGGACGACGTCGAGTCGGGGTTCTGGAAGAACTTCCCGCCCTTGATCGTGCCGCCCGGATAGACCATCCGGAAGTACGAGCCGTGTGCCGCGCCGCCCGCGAAGGTGCCCTTGGTGAGCTTGAAGACGCCGACGAGGCTCTGGACGCCGCCGGAGCGGTGCGACGCGCCCGCCCGGGCGGCGCCCAGTCCCGCCGCGACGGTGACGAGGGCGAGGAGGGCGAGCAGGCCGAGGGTCGTCCGTGCAGGTCTAGCCGAGATCATTGATTCGCTCCTTGTTGGTCAGGATTGGGTGCCGGAAGCCGTCGAGTCGTCGCGCCGCCGGCGCTCTGTCGATGACGAGCCGGCCGACGGCAGGACGGCCAGCCCGATCGCGAGCAGGCCGGGGATGACGAAGAACCAGGGGAACAGCGAGAACGGCGGCAGGCTCGCGACGGCCTGGTAGTTCCCGATGTTGTCGCTCATCGCGCCGACCATCGGCGTCAGGTCGTTGAGGATGTGGATCCAGTCGCGGTCGAGCGCGGCGACGGCCGGGAACCGCGCCGCGATCTGGCCGTCGGTCAGGCCGGCATGGCGCAGCGCGGGGACGAGCTCGAGCCGGATCGCGCCCTGCCCGACCGAGATGTCGCCGAAGTAGCCCTGGATCGTCTCGACCCGCTTCGTCGTCTCGATCGTCTTGAAGGCGTTCACCATCCGCTCGCCCTTCGGGGCCCGCTGGAACATCTGGAAGGCGACCGGGGCGAGGACGAGCCCGACGCCCAGGACGACGACCGCGGCCCGGAGCGCGCGCCGGCGCCGCGGGCGAATGAGCGCGACGCCGGCAAGCACGAGGAGCAGCACGCCGGGCGCCACGAAGAACCACGGGAACAGGCGGAAGTTCGGGAGCGCCGCAACCGCCCGGTAGTTGCCCTGGTTCGCCTGGATCGTGTCGAGCATCCCGCTCATGTCGGCGTCGATGCCCGGCCATTGCGCGTCGAAGGCCGCGAAGGTCGGGTAGCCGGCCCGGAACGGCGCGGCCGCCGACGCCGCCGGCAGCTGGGTGAGGGTGGCGGCGACGGCCGTGTCGGCCTGGCGCACGCCCGCATCGATCCGCTGCAGGTCGGTCTGGAAGCCCGCAAGGCGGGCGGTCGTCATGTACGGACGGAAGCCGGCGATCATCGTGGCGCCCTTCGGCGCACGCGCGAACATCTGAAACGCGACCGGCGCGAGGATCAGGCCGGCGCCGAGGACGGCGAGCGCGCCGAGCTGCCACCTGACCGGCCGGATCGCCGGCGCCGCCACGTCGGCCGGCCGCCCGGCGACCCCGGCCTCGGCAGGAGTGCTCCAGATGTCGTTGCAGCGCTCGCACACGCTCTCCGGGATCACGCCCGCCCGCATCAGGACCGCGAAGACCTTGCAGCCGAGGCAGATCGCGAACACGGATTCGAGCGTCGCCGCGAAGATCAGGAGCGCCAGCACCGCGTCGGCCGCGAGGTGCATCCCGAAGCGGAAAGCGACGATCGCCGCCGTGACGGAGAAGACGACGCCCATCCCCTGCGCGAAGCGCTTCGGCGGGCCCGGCACGGGCCGCGCGGGCACGCCCAGCCGAGGTGTGATGAACCGGGTGACGATCTGGCCGAGCGGGCTGAGTGTCGGGCCGGTCAGCACGCGCGCCACGAACCCGTAGGCGATCACGAGCGTCAGCCAGCGCTCGCCCGACACGATCGCGGCCAGCGACATGAGGACGACACCCCCGGCGACGAGCCGGGCCGAGACCTCGTTCACCGGATCGGGAAACGAGAACAGCCCGCCGGCGAGCGCCGACCTCGCCGGGGCGACCACTAGGCCGCCGTCTCCTCGACGTAGGTGAGGGACGTCCGGCCGAGGCCACGGGCACCGAGCGCGTAGTGGCCCATGCGCCAGAGCGCCGGCGAGTAGGCGTGGATCGAGGTCGCGGGCACGCCGCCGTCGTGGCGCACGTCGTGGATGTGCGTCGAGTCGAAGCTGAAGCGCGAGCCGGCGTGATGCTCGACCGTCTGGAGCGCGATGCCGCCGCCTGCATGCGGCGCCAGGTAGTCCTCGAGCAGCGTGCCGTCGACCACGTGCACGGCGCCCGCCGAGCGGTCGTGGTCGTGCAGGCCTGTCTGCTGGAAGGCGTCCCAGCAGATCAACCAGACGTCGACATACGGGTCACGGTGCAGCTGGACGTAGAAGCGGCGATCCTGCTCGTGCCGCACGCGGTCGGCCCAGAGCATCCTGAACGCGGCGACCTCGCCGACGAGCTCCTCGAGCTCGGGCAGCTCGAGATTCCGCCTGGGTGCGACGACGCGGTCGCGGAGCGCCGTCACGCTGCCCATCGCACCGCCTCCGACGCGAGGATCGCGGACGGGTTCGCGGACAGGAGCTGGGCTTCGAGCGCCGGGCCGAACCCCTGGATCGCCGCCAGGGCTCCCGTTACCGGGTCGATCGGCGCGTCGCTGCCGAAGAGGAGCCGTCCCGCCCCGAACGTCTGGAACGACAGCTCGAGCGCCCGCTCGCCGTACGACGAGGTCTCGAACCACACGTTCGGGGGAAACGGCAGCTGGGGGTCGAGCCCGCGGCGGACGAGCCGCTCGATCTGGAACGCGGCACCGCCTGCGAGCAGGCCGAACACGACCCGGAGGTTCGGCCTGCGGGCCGCCTCGGACGCGATCCACGCCGCGTAGGCCGCCTGCAGCTGCGCCGTGTAGCTCACCCCGGCCGCCCACCAGGCCGGCTCGATCGCGGCGACCGGCCCCGGATGGACGAACAGCAGCTGGCCGAGCTGCTCGAGACGGTCGAACAGCTCCGGCCCGGCGCTCGGCGTGAGCAGGTCGGGCGCCGCGACGATCGTGCCCGCGAACCCCGGGCGGGCAACGCCGTACGCGAGCGGGATCAGACGGCCGCCGGACGCTGCCGCCAGGCGGAGCGCGCTGTCGTTCCAGAGCTCGGCGAGGTCCGCCGTCGGCTCGGTGGTCGGTGCGAGCGACACGACCGCGGCGTCGAGCCCGGCGGAGTCGAGCTCACGCAGCCGGGCCTCGGGCGAATATGCGTCCGGCGTCACGTCGAAGCCGCCACCCTGCGGCAGCAGCAGCCGCCGGCCGCGCAGACGCGGTGCCTCGACGCGGCGCTCCAGTGCCTGCCGGAACTCGTCGGGCCAGACGTGCTGGTGGAAGTCGACCCGCATCAGACCGCGCGCAGAGCGGGAGCGTCGCGAACCTCAACGAGCAGCTCCATGAACTCGACGGGGTCGGCGAGGGCGAGCGAGAACCTCGCGGGCGCAGACGCCACGTAGAGCGCGGCCGCGCGGCGGGTGGACGGAACGACGGCGCTCCGGCCTCGAGCAAGGTCATTGGGCACCTCACCCTCGCCGAGCCAGACGACGATGTCGGCCGGCCGCTCGCCCGCGTCCGCGGAGTCGGCGATCAGCAGGTGGCGGAGTTGAGACGCGGGCGACGGAGCGCGACTCGCGAGTCCGACGGTCATGACGCACGCCCCGCGGCGGTCGCGGCGGGGACCTCGAGCAGCCGGCCCGTGCGGACGTCGTAGACGTAGCCGTAGATCGGGATCGTCGCGGGAACCAGCGGGTGGGCCCGGATGCGGGCGACGTCCTCGACCACGCTCTGCTCGCGGTCCGAGATCGTCAGCCAGTCGATGTACTTCGCCTCGGCCGAGCCGGGGCCCGAGCCGACGTCCCGGAAGCCGTCCGCTCCCAACTCGGCCGTCTCGAGGCTCTGCGCGAGCAGGCCTCGGATCACCTCGTCGGTGAAGAACTCCATGCCGCAGTCGGTGTGGTGCACGACGAACCACTCCCGCGTTCCGAGCAGCTTGTACGAGATGACGAGCGACCGGATGGCGTCATCGCTGGCCCGCCCGCCGGCGTTCCGGATCACGTGGGCGTCCCCCTCGCTCAGCCCCGCGTACTTCGCCGGGTCGAGCCGGGCATCCATGCAGGTGAGGATCGCGAACCGACGGGCCGGCGGCAGCGCCAGCTCCGAGCGGGAGCCGAACCCCGCCGCGTAGTCCTCGTTGGCTGCCAGCACCTCGTCGACGATGCTCATCCGGCTCTCCTTTCGCGTCCTCGGCTTATCAAAGACATGAGCGATTGCTATAGTACACAATGTCAACTGAATCACTGAACAAACTCACTGAGCCAAGATGGGTGGCACACGCCGGGCGAGTCAGGTGAGCCGCCGATCCGAGGAGGCACGGCTGCAACCCTCCGAGTTCCCGGCCGGCTGGCCGGAGATCGTCCAGAGCGACAGCTTCGGCGGCGTCCACGCCGACGACCTGGCCGGCCAGGTGAACCTCGACTACGCGGCGACGACCCCGGCCCTGCAGGCGGCGGTCGCGGCCGTGCTCCGGGCGCTCCCCGCGTACGGCAGCGTCCACCGCGGCGGCGGGATCCGGAGCCGGCTCACCACGGCGGCGTACGAGGAGGCCCGCGAGTCCGTCACCCGGTTCGTCGACTGCGGCGACGAGCACGTCGTCGTGTTCGTGCGCAACACCACCGAGGCGATCAACCTCGTCGCCGCCGCGCTGCCGGCCGACTCCCGGATCCTCTGCTCGCCGCTCGAGCATCACGCGAACCTGCTGCCCTGGCGCTCGCACGCCGTCGAGTACCTCCCGTTCACCGGCTCGCCGGAGGAGCTCGTCGCCGCCGCCGACTCGGCCCTCGCGTCGGCGGCGCGCGCAGGCCGGCCGTACGACGTGCTGGCGGTGACCGGCGCCTCGAACGTCACCGGCGAGATTCCGCCCGTCCCCCGCCTCGTGGCCGCCGCCCGGCGCACCGGGACGCAGGTGCTGCTCGACGCGGCGCAGCTCGCCCCGCACCGCGCCGTCAGCGTTCGCGAGCTCGGCGTCGACTACCTGGCGCTGTCGGGGCACAAGCTCTACGCCCCGTTCGGGACGGGCGTCCTGGCCGTCCGCCGCGACCTGCTGCAGGAGACGCCGCCGCTCCTGAAGGGCGGCGGCGCCGTCCGCGCCGTCACCCTCGACGACGTTGCCTGGGCCGAGCTGCCCTCGCGCCTCGAGGCGGGCACGCCCAACGTCCTCGGCGCGATCGCCCTGGCCGCGGCCTGCGACGAGCTGAGTCGGTTCGGGCGCGCGGCGCTCGAGGCGAAGGAGGCGGCGCTCGCCGGCCGCCTCTGGTCCGGCCTCCACGACGTGCCCGGCTGCACCGTCCTGCGGCTCTGGCCCGAGGGGCACCGCGTCGCGGTGGCGACGTTCGCCCTCGACGGGCTCGAGGCCCGCGACGTCGCGGGCCGCCTCGCAACCGAGTTCGGCGTCGCCGTGCGGTCGGGGCTGTTCTGCGCCCATCCCTTCGTGACCCACCTCCTCGGTGTCCCCGGCGCCGAGATGTCGAGGCACCTCACCCGGGCCGCGGCCGGCGAGGACGTGCCCCTGCCCGGCGCGGTCCGGGCCAGCATCGGCATCGGAGTCACCCCGCAGGACATCGACCGCCTGCTCGACGGACTGACGGCGATCGCGGCCCACCCGAGGCGAGCAGCAGCCTGACGAACGCTTGCCGACTAAGTCAATCAACATGATCTGTTTATAATCAATCCTGATCTGACGCATAAGCCAAATTGCACGTTCAGCCAAATTGCACGTTCGACCGAAGGAGAAGCACGTGAGCAACCTGTACGACAAGCCGCTGTCGCGGCGCGACCTCGTCCGCTACGGCGCAGCCGGCGCAGCGGTGGTCACGCTCGGCTCCCTGCCCGGCGTCAGCCGGGCGGCCGCACGCCGTCCCCTCGACGCACTCGCGGGCACACCGAAGCACGGCGGCACCCTGAAGTTCGGCCGCAGCGTCGCGCCGACCCAGCTCGACCCGGCCAACTCGATCATCGCGGGCGACGTCTACACGCTCGACAAGATCTTCGAGCCCCTCTACATCACCTCGCCGGCCGGCAAGCTCACGCCCTGGCTCGCCACCGGCTACGACGTCTCGAAGGACCGGAAGACGTTCACGTTCCACCTCCGGCCGGGCGTCAAGTTCTCGGACGGCACGCCTCTCACCGCGGCCGACGTCGTCTTCTCGATCGACCGGGCGCGGAAGAACTCCAAGGGGCCGCTGAGCTTCCTCGACGGCGCGATCACCTCACTCGAGGCGAAGGGCACGAGCGACGTCATCGCCCACCTGTCGGCACCGTGGGCCCCCTTCCTCTCGGACATCTCGGTGTTCGCGAACGGCATCCTGCCCGCGAACTTCGGCGGCAAGACCGAGGCCGAGTTCTTCGCCAACCCGATCGGCACCGGGCCCTTCACGGTCTCCGGCTTCAAGTCCGACGCGACCAGCCTGACGCTCAAGCGCAACCCGAACTACTGGCAGGCCGGCAAGCCCTACCTCGACGCCGTCGAGTTCGACTTCGTCGACAACGACAACCAGCGGGTGCTGCAGCTCCGGGGCGGGCAGGTGCACATCTCCGACTCGATCCCGCCGGCCCAGGTCGCCTCGCTCAAGGCGGCGTCGAACCTCACCGTCGGGCTTTATCCCGCCTGGGAGGTCGACCTGCTCGTGTTCAACGAGCAGGACGCGAAGTACGCCGACCGCCACGTCCGCCGCGCCATCACCTACGCCATCGACCGCAACGCGCTCGTGCACGCGGCGAGCTTCGGCACAGCCAAGCCGGGCGGCTCGTTCTTCCCGCCGAGCCTGCAGTACTACGCGAAGGGGACGAGCATCCTCGGCCCGAGCCTGGCGAAGGCGAAGGCCGAGCTCGCCAAGTCGTCGTTCGCGACGGGCTTCAAGACGTCGCTGCTGATCGACGGCGGCGTGCAGAAGTGGCGCACGTTCGCCCAGGTGATCCAGCAGCAGCTGAAGCCGCTCGGCATCGACGTCACGATCCGGGCGCTCGACCACGCCGCCTTCGAGGCCGCGTTCCAGAAGTACGACTACGAGCTGTTCATCGACTACGCGATCAACGACATCAGCGACCCCGACGAGATGGCCTCCTTCGAGGTCGACGTCAAGAACGGCGGCTCGAAGTCGTACTGGTCGAACTACGACAACCCGAAGGCGATCGCGCTCGTCCGCAAGGCGCAGGCCGAGTTCGACCCCGGCAAGCGCGCGAAGCTCTACGCCCAGATCCAGGAGCTGGTCGCGCAGGACGCGCCGTTCGTGCCGCTCGACTACCCGCCGTACATCTACGGCGTCTCGAAGCAGGTGAACGGCTTCGCCGTGAACCCCGGCGGGGCCTACCGGCTCGAAGACGTCTGGCTCGCCTGACGAAAGTGGGCCCGGCTGGACCTTCGTGAAGGCCTACGCCGCCCGACGGCTGGCGTCGGCCGCGCTCGTCGCGGTCGGCGTCACCGTCGGCACCTTTCTGCTCCTCCATGTCGAGCCGGGCGACCCCGCCCGCCTCGTCCTGGGGGAGCACGCGTCACCGAGCGAGGTGGCCGCACTCCGGCACCAGTGGGGCCTCGACCGCTCGCTCCCGCACCAGTTCGTCCGCTTCCTGGGCGACCTGGCGCACGGCAACCTCGGCACCTCCTACGTCGACAAGGTGCCCGCGGCGACGCTGATCGAGCAGCGGGCCGGACTGACGCTCGCGCTCGTCGTCACCGCGACGCTGTTCTCGGTGCTGATCACCGTCCCGCTCGCCGCCGCCGCCGCGGCCCGCCGCGATCGCCCGGTCGACCACGCCGTCCGCGGGCTCTCGGTCTTCGGGCTCGGCCTGCCGGCCTTCTGGTTCGGCATCGTCCTGATCGAGCTGCTGGCGGTGCGCTCGCACGTGTTCCCCGTGGGCGGCTGGGGAAGCTCGGTGCAGGACCACCTGCGCGGGCTCGTACTGCCCGGGCTGACGGCGGCGTTCGGGATCGTGCCGATCCTCGTCCGGTCGCTGCGGGTCGGGATGATCGAGGTGCTCGACGCCGACTTCGTGGCGACCGTGCGAGCGAAGGGCATCGGGGAGCGGCGTGTCCTCTTCGCACATGTCGCGCGCAACGCGCTCGTGCCCACGCTGACGCTGCTCGGCATCAACGTCGCGTTCCTGGTCGGCAGCACGGTCGTGGTCGAGCAGGTGTTCGCGCTCAACGGCCTCGGCTCGCTCCTCCTCCGCAGCATCACCGACCGCGACTTCCCGGTCGTCCAGTCCGTGACGCTCGTCATGGCCGCGGCGGTCGTCGTCGTCAACCTGCTGACCGACCTCGTCGCGGCACGGCTCGATCCCAGGATCCGGCTCGGATGACCACGCCGCTGCTCCGGAGTCGGACGCTTCTCGCCGGCGTGTCGCTGACGGGCCTCGTCATCCTCGCCGCCGTGCTGGCGCCGGTTCTCAGCCCCGCCGATCCGAACAGCCAGGACCTCTACCGCATCCTCGCGGGCAGCTCGTGGCACCACCCGCTCGGCACCGACGAGCTCGGCCGCGACGAGCTCTCCCGGATCCTCTGGTCGGCGCGAACGGACCTGCGCGTCGGCGTCCTCGCGGTGATCTTCCCGTTCTGCTTCGGGACGCTCACCGGGACGCTCGCGGGGTACTACGGCGGTTGGGTGGATGCGATCGTGATGCGCGTCGTCGACGTCGTGATCGCGTTCCCGTTCTACGTCCTCGTGATCGGCCTCGTCTTCGTCGTCGGGCCCGGCGAGCGCGGCATCTACGTCGCATTCGCGATCGCCGACTGGATCGTGTACGCCCGCGCCGTGCGATCGACGACGCTGGTCGTGCGCGAGGCCGACTATGTCGCGGCGGCCCGCGCCGGCGGCCTCGGCGATGCCCGCATCCTCGTCCGTCATGTCCTCCCGAACACGATCGCCCAGGCGATCGTCTACGTCACCAACGACATCGTGCTCGTGATCGTCGCCGTCGTGACGCTCGGCTACCTCGGCCTGGGCGTGCAGCCGCCGACGGCCGACTGGGGCGCGATGATCTCGGACGGCCAGGAGTTCCTGACGACGAACTGGCAGCTGGCGACCCTGCCGGGGCTGGCCGTCGTCGTGACCGGGCTCGGGCTGTCGCTGCTCAGCGACGGGCTGACGGACGTGCTGCGGCCACGATGACCGCCTCGCTGTTGTCGGTCGACGATCTGACCGTCTCCGTCGAACGGCTCGGGCAGCGGGTCACCGTCGTCGACCGGGTGTCGCTCGACGTCGCGGCGGGTCGCGCGATCGGCGTCGTCGGCGAATCGGGCTCGGGGAAGAGCCTCCTCCTCCGCGCGATCATCGGCCTGCTGCCCCCCGCCGCGCGCGTCGAGTCGGGCACGATCAGGCTCGGCGCGACGGTTCTGCGCGACCTGGGCGCGGACGCCCGACGCGCCCGGCGTGGCCGCCTCGCGATCGTCTTCCAGGACTCGCTCAGCGCGCTCGACCCGGTACAGCCCGTCGGCGCGCAGGTCGCCGAGGCGCCACGGTACGTCGGCGGGCTCTCGCGCCGCGACGCACGGGAGCGGGCGGTCGAGCTGCTGCGGCTGGTCGGCGTGCCCGACCCGGCCCGCCGGGCCGCGGCCTATCCGCACCAGCTGTCGGGCGGGCTGCGCCAGCGCGTGGCGATCGCGATCGCGCTCTCCACCGAGCCCGAGGTGCTGCTCTGCGACGAGCCGACGACCGCCCTCGACGTCACCGTCCAGGCGCAGGTGCTCGAGCTGATCGACGACCTCCGGCAGCGCCTCGACCTCGCGGTCGTGTTCGTCAGCCACGACCTCGCCGTCGTGCGGCAGCTGTGCGACGAGGTCGCCGTCATTTATGCCGGCCGGGTCGTCGAGCGGGGCGCGACCGACGACGTGCTCCTCCGGCCACACCACGCCTACACGCGCGGCCTGCTCGCCGCGGCCCTCGACCTCGACACTCCCGGGCCGGCTTGATGGCCTCTGCCGCGACCCCGCTCCTCAGCGTGACCGGCCTGCGCGTCGCCTACGGCACGCCTGCAGGGCTCCTCCACGCAGTCGACGGTGTCTCGCTCGACCTCCCGTCCGGAGGCACACTCGGGCTGGTGGGCGAGTCGGGCTGTGGGAAGACGACGATCGCGCGCTGCGTGGCCGGGCTGATCCGTCCCGACGCGGGCTCGATCTCGCTCGACGGCGTGGAGCTGCCGGCGCGACGCAGCCGCGGCCAGCACCGGGCGGTGCAGATCGTGTTCCAGGACCCCTACTCCTCGCTCAACCCTCGTCTGACCGTGCGCTCGATGCTGCGCGAGCTGCTCGCCGCGCACGACCTGGCGCGCGGAGCCGCCGCGGAGGCACGCTCGCGCGAGCTGCTCTCGCTGGTCGGGCTCCCGGGCGATGCGCTCGACCGTTATCCGTCCGCCTTCTCGGGCGGCCAGCGCCAGCGCGTGGCGATCGCGCGCGCGCTCGCCGTCGAGCCGCGCGTCCTGGTGGCCGACGAGCCGACGTCGGCTCTCGACGTCTCGGTGCAGGCGACGATCCTGGCGCTGTTCGCCGACCTCCGCGAACGCCTCGGCCTCGGCATCCTGCTGATCTCGCACGATCTCGCGACGATTCGCAGCCTCTGCGACGACGTCGCGGTGATGTACCTCGGGCGGATCGTCGAAGCCGGGCCGCTCGCGCGCGTCTTCGCCGATCCGCGGCACCCGTACACGTGCGCGCTCCTCGCGGCGGCGCCTCGCCTCCGCGGCTCGCGTGCCGTCACGCGCCTGCTCGGCGAGCCGCCGAGCCCGATCGACCGGCCGGGCGGCTGTCCATTCCACCCGCGCTGCCTGCGCGCCGAGGCGCTCTGCTCGGTCGAAGCCCCCCAGCTCGCGACCCCGGCCGGAGCAACCGGCCTCGCAGCCTGCCATTTCCGCGACGAGCCCTTCGCGGACCGACCCCCGAGCCACCAGGAGCAACCGTGACCGACACCCCCGAGATCGTCCCCGTCGAGGCCGAGGAGTACGCGGCGATCGAGGACCGCTTCGCCGCGCTCCTCTCGACCCGTCACGACCTCGTCGTCCTGCAGGGCGAAGCTGCGCTCCCGCTCGAGGCCGCCGCCCGCGGCCTCGCCCGGCCGGGGAGCCGCGCGCTCAACCTGGTCACGAGCCCCTACGGCGCCGCGTTCGGCGACTGGCTCCGGCAGGGTGGCTCGACGGTCACCGACCTCGTGCTCCCGTTCGACCGCGCCGTCCCGCCCGAGCAGGTCACGGAGGCGCTCCGCCGCGAAGCGGCCGACGTGGTCTCGCTCGTCCACGCCGAGGCGGCGTCGGGTGTCGCCAACCCGCTCCACGAGATCGCCGCCGCGGCGCGCGCGGCCGGCGCGCTGGTCGTCGTCGACGCCGTAGCCTCGGTGGGGGCCGAACCGCTCCGGATCGACGAGTGGGGGCTCGACGTCGTGATCCTCTCCGCCCAGAAGGCGCTCGACGGCCCGACCGGCGTCTCGGCCGTGGTCGTCTCCGACCGGGCCTGGGCCCACCTGGCCGCCAATCCCGGGGCGCCCCGGCACTCGCTCCTCTCGCTGCTCGACTGGCGCGAGCGCTGGCTCACGACCGGCCGGGCCGTCCTGCCGGTGATCCCGCACCACGTCGAGCTGCGGCTGCTCGGCTCGGCCCTCGCCCGCGCCGAGGCCGAAGGCCTGGCGACGGTCGTCGGCCGCCACCGCGCTGCGGCCCAGGCGGCCCGCCGCGGCCTCGTCGAGCTCGGCCTCGAACCGTGGGTGGCCGACCCGGCGGAGGCCGCGGGCATCGCGACGACCTTCCGCCTGCCGGCCGGGACGACCGTCTCGACGATCCTCAAGCGGCTCGACGGGTCGGCGCGCCGGCTCGTCGGCCCGGCGCCGGCTGCTCCGACCGAGGCGCTCCGCATCAACCACACCGGCCGGCGTGCGACCCGGGAGGACGTCGAGACGGCCCTCGCGGCGCTCGCCGGCTAGCCGCTTCGGAGCAGGCCCAGCTCCTCGAGCCGGGCGAGCACGGCGGCAGCCGACTCGGCCGGCGTGGCACCGCGTGTGTCGAGGCGCAACTCGGGCTCGGTCGGCTGCTCGTACGGGTCCGAGATGCCCGTGAAGCTCTCGATCTCCCCGCCCAGCGCGCGAGCGTAGAGGCCCTTCGGGTCGCGCCGGACGCACTCCTCGACCGGGGTCGCCACATGCACCTCGAAGAACGGGACCTCGCGTGCGATCACCTCGCGGGCGGCCCGCCGGGCGTCCTCGTACGGGGCGATCGCCGAAACGGCGACGATCGCGCCGGCGCGAGCGATCCGCGAGGCGACCCACGCGATCCGGCCGACGTTCTCGTCCCGGTCGGCCTTGCTGAAGCCGAGCTCGGGCGAGAGGTGCTCCCGGACCACGTCGCCGTCGAGTCGATCGACCAGGTGGCCGCGCCGGTGGAGCTCGGCGGTGAGCGCCTCGGCGATGGTCGTCTTCCCGGCGCCCGGCAGGCCGGTGAGCCAGACGACGAAAGCACCGTTCGCATCGGGGCGGCTGCTCATTCCAACTACGCTACCTTGACTTTGTAGATCGGACATGTCGACCATGCTGCAGACCGGCGACAACCGTCCACTCGCTCGATCGACCCAGCGACCGAGCGGCTTCTGCCTCCTGCTCGCGACCGTGGCACTCGCCGTCGCCGCTGCTGTCGGCGGGGCAGGCGGAGTGGCAGCCCGGGTAGCGCCCTCGCCCTGCGGCGCCCGCGCGGCGACCCGGCCGGTCGTCACGCACGTGATCTGGATCTGGTTCGAGAACCACGCCTCCCACGAGATCCTCGGCAGCCCGGCGGCACCGCGCATCAACGCCGCCGCGCGGGCGTGCGGGCTCGCGACGAACTACGCCGGGGTCTCGCATCCGTCCCTGCCGAACTACCTCGCGGCCACGTCCGGCAGCACCCACGGCATCGCCGACGACGGGCCGCCCGCCGCGCATCCGATCCGCTCGATCAGCATCTTCGAGCAGGCCCGGTCGGCCGGCAGCTACGAGGAGAGCATGCCGGGGCGGTGCCGCTCGACCGACGCCTACCCCTATGCGCCCAAGCACAACCCGGAGGTCTACTACCTCGGCGCCCGGGCCCGGTGCGCCGCCGGCGACGTGCCGCTCGGCACGACGTCCCGCGGTGCCTTCAGCACCGCCCTCGCGAAGGGGACGCTGCCGGCGTTCAGCTTCGTCACGCCGAATCTCTGCAACGACATGCACGACTGCCCGGTCTCGGTCGGCGACGCCTGGCTCGGCCGCTGGCTCGACCGGATCACGGCCAGCCCGACCTACCGGGCCGGGCACACGGTCGTGTTCGTCGTCTGGGACGAGGACGACGGCTCCGCCGCGAACCGCGTGCCGCTGATCGTGGTCTCGCCGTGGACGCACCCCGGGACCCGCAGCGCGGCCCGCTTCGACCATTACTCGCTCCTGCGCACGACCGAGGAGCTGCTCGGGATCCGGGCCTACCTCGGCCAGGCCGCGTCGGCGCCGAGCCTGAGCCCCGCCTTCGGGCTCTGACCCGGTCACACCCGACCTACCCCGTCCGCCCGAGCGAGACGGCCGTGGGGTCGGGCTTCGCGACGGAGCGGTCGAGGTCGGAGACGAGGGTGATCGCCTCGCCGTCGACGTCGAAGGCGATCGCGCTGCCGGTCGGCAGGTCGAACTGCCAGTCGGCGTCGCTCGGGCCGGCAACGCGGAGCACCGCCAGCCGGAGCATCACGCCGTGCGAGACCGCCGCGACCGTCTCCCCGCGGTGGGCAGCACCGATCTCGCGCAGCGCGCCGACCACGCGATCGGCGGCCGCAGCCAGGCTCTCACCGCCCGGGCAGGTCGCGCGCTCCGGATCGCCCGCGTAGAGCAGCCAGTCCTCCGGATCGGCCTCGGCGCACTCCTCGCGCGTCAGCCCCTCCCAGCGGCCGTACTCCAGGTTCACGAGCCCCTCGTGGACGCGCACCGATTCGACCGTGCTCGCGGCTGCGATCGCATCGGCCACCTCGCGCGCGCGGCCGAGCGGGCTCGTGTAGACGACCGACAGGCCGGAGCCGGCCAGCCGGCGCGCCGCCTCCCACGCCTCGGCCCGGCCGATCGCCGAGAGCGGCACGTCACGACGACCGCGGAAGCGGTTCTCGACGTTCATCGCCGTCTGACCGTGCCGCACCAGGTGCACACGACACGTCCCTGTACCGCCCTGCCTGCTGCCGCCCGTCATTCTCCCTCCCGGTCCGAGAGCACAACTGCTTATGCCATGAACAACGGTGTATTATAGATCAATTTGGTTAACACGATCGACTTGGAAGGGAATGGTCGCCCTGGCAGGCAGCGGACCGGCGAAGAAGGCGATGGTGATCGGGCTCGACTGCGCCGAGCCGTCGCTCGTGGAGCGATGGCGTGACGACCTCCCGACCCTCGCGAGCCTCAGCGACCGTGGCGCGCACGGCCGCCTGACCTCGGTCGTCCCGCCGCACACGATCCCGGCGTGGTCGTGCATGATGTCGAGCCGCACGCCCGGCGAGCTCGGCGTCTACGGGTTCCGCAACCGCGCCGATCACACCTACGACGGGCTCTTCCTGGCCAACGGCTCGGCAATCAAAGCGCCGTTGTTGTGGGACATCGTGGGCAGGGCGGGCGGCGAGTCGATCGTGCTCGGCGTGCCCGGCACGTACCCCCCGCGCCCGCTGCGCGGCGCGCTCGTGACCTGTTTCCTGACGCCGTCGGTCGAGAGCCGCCACACCTATCCGCCCGCGCTTCGCGACGAGGTCCAGCAGGTGGTCGGCGAGTACCTCTTCGACTGCACGGACTTCAGGACCGAGGAGAAGGACGACCTGCTCCGGCAGGTGTACGAGATGACCGACCAGCACTTCGCGCTCGCGGAGCACTTCCTCGAGACACGACCCTGGCAGCTGTTCGCGATGGTCGAGATCGGGCTCGACCGGATGCAGCACGGCTTCTGGAAGCACATGGATCCCGAGCACCGCAAGCACGTGCCGGGCAACGCCTACGAGCACGCGATCCGCGACTACTACCGCCACGTGGACGGACTGGTGGCGCGCCTCCTCCGCCACGCCGACGAGGACACCGCCGTGCTCGTGCTCTCCGACCACGGCGCCAAGCGGCTCGAAGGCGGCATCCGCCTGAACGAATGGTTCCGCCGCGAGGGCCTGCTCGCCACCCTCCGCGAGCCCGAGGGGATCAGCCGTCCGGACGCGCTCGGCATCGACTGGTCGCGCACCGTCGCCTGGACGGACGGCGGCTACTACGCGCGCATCTTCCTCAACGTCCGCGGCCGTGAGCCGGAGGGGATCCTCGACCCCGACGACTACGAGGCGACGAGGGACGACCTGATCCGGCGGATCGAGGCGATCCCCGACGACCAGGGCCGGCCGCTCGCCACGCGCGTGCTCAAGCCCGAGGAGATCTACCCCGAGACGAACGGGATCGCGCCCGACCTGATCGTGATCTTCGGCGACCTGTACTGGCGCTGCGTCGCGACCGTCGGCGGTGCCGACGGCATCCATACGTTCGAGAACGACACCGGCCCTGACGACGCGAACCACGCGCAGGACGGCATATTCATCGCGGCCGGCGCGGGGATCGACGCCGTCGGCCGCGTCGACGGGCACCTGCTCGACGTCGCCCCCACGGTGCTCGACCTGCTCGGTCTCGACATCCCCGCCGAGATGCGCGGCACGAGCCTGCGGGACGCGCTGCGGGCGAAGGCGGAGGCGGGGGCGTGAACATCGTCGTCTACGTCTCCGACGCGCTGCGGAGCGACCACCTCGGCTGCTACGGCGCGCGGTTCGTGCGGACGCCGACGATCGACGAGTTCGCGGGCGGCGGTGTGCGGTTCGCGCAGGCGTTCGCGACCGGGCCCTGGACGTGCCCGTCGACCGCCTCGATGATCACCGGCCTCGACCCCCACCGGCACGGCTATCTCCACTGGGACTCCGTGCTCGACCCGGGCCTGCCGACGCTCTTCTCCGTCGCCGCGGCGTACGGCTACGAGACGGGCAGCTTCGTCTTCGACGAGACGTACCTCTTCAAGGGGCTCGCCGATGCCAACGTCGCCGGCACGACCGGGACGCTCGACGGCGTCGTCGACTGGCTGCGCGCGCGCCGCGACCGGCCGTTCTGCCTCTGGGTCCACAGCTGGGCGACGCACATGTACATCGAGGACGACGACGGGCGCCCGCTCGAGGGGCTCGACGCGAAGAACCGGATCGTGGCCGCGATCCAGTCGGACCGGGCATCCGCGCTCGAGGAGGTCCGCGACGGCTACCGGCGCTCGATCGAGCACCAGTCCGAGGTGCTCTTCGCCTCGTTCCTGCAGGCGCTCGAGGACCTCGGCCTGCGCGAGCGCACCGCGGTCGTCTTCGCCTCCGACCACGGCGAGTCGTGGGGCGAGCGGTTCGCCGACAAGACCGAGGTGAAGGGCGCGTACCAGATGCACGGCGCGCGGGTCTACGACGAGCACGTCGACGTGCCGCTGATCCTCGCCGCGCCCGGCGCGCTCGACCCGGCCGTCGTCAGGTCGCAGGTGAGCCTCGTCGACCTCACCCCGACCCTGCTCTCACTCGCCGGCGCACCCGTGGACGGGCTGGACGGCCGCTCGCTGCTGCCGCTGGCCGACGGCCGCGAGCAGGGCGATCGCCGGGCCGTCATGGTCGCCAGCGACAAAGGTGTGATCTCGCGCTTCGCGCTCCGGCGCCCCCCGTGGAAGCTGATCCACACGCTGGCGACGGGCGAGGAGGAGGCCTACCGGATCGACGTCGATCCGCGCGAGCATGTGAACCGGGCGCACGAGGCCCCGGCCGAGCTGCGGGACGAGCTTGCGGCCGAGCTCGCGTCGATCCCCCGCGAGAGCCTCTCCCGGGAGGAGGAGGCACTCGTCGAACGCCGCCTGGCGGCACTGGGGTACCTGTGACGAGCGTCCAGCCCGTCGACCGGACGGCCGCCGAGACCGCCGCCGCAGCGCAGTACCGGGAGCTGTACCTGATCCGGCGCTTCGAGGAGACGCTCCTCGACCTCTTCTCGCAGGGGAAGCTCCACGGGACGACGCACACGTGCATCGGCCAGGAGGCGAACGCCGTCGGCGTGGTCGCGCAGCTCGAGCGCGGGCGCGACGCGATCTTCTCGAACCACCGCTGCCACGGCCACTACCTCGCCTTCACGGACGACGTCGACGGCCTGCTCTGCGAGGTGATGGGCAAGGAGGGCGGCGTCTGCGGCGGCCGGGGCGGCAGCCAGCACCTCTGCAACGACGGCTTCTACTCGAACGGCATCCTCGGGAGCACCGTGCCGGTCGCGACCGGCATGGCGCTGGCCGAGCGCGAGCGGGGAGCCGGCGCGATCGCGGTGTCGTTCCTGGGCGACGGGACACTGGGTCAGGGCGTGGTCTACGAGAGCTTCAACCTCGCCTCGCTCTGGAGCCTGCCGATCCTCTTCGTCGTCGAGAACAACGGCTACGCGCAGTCGACGCCCACCCGGCTCGAGCTCGCCGGCGAGGTCGCGGCCCGCGGCACCGCCTTCGGCATCGAGACCCGGCAGCTCGACACGACGGACGTCGTCGAGATCGCGCGCGTCGCGGCCGAGACGGTCGCGTCGATCCGCGCGGCGAGCCGGCCCCGGCTCCTCATCCTGGACACCTATCGGCTCAGCCCGCACAGCAAGGGGGACGACGTCCGCGACCCGGGCGAGATCGAGGCGGCGCGCGCACGCGACCCCCTCGCCGTCGCGGCGAGGTACGTGCCGGTGAACGACCGGCACGCGATCGAGGCCGCCTGCGAGCTGCGCCTCGCGGCCGCGGTCGCCCGCGCGGAGGCGGCGCCGGCGGTTCGGGCGGCCTGATGACCGCCGCGACCGAGCAGCGCTGTGCGCGCGCCCTCAACGCGGCACTCGTCGACGTCTTCGAGCAGCGCGACGACGTCTACCTCCTCGGCGAGGACATCCTCGACCCGTACGGGGGCGCATTCAAGATCACGCAGGGCCTCAGCACCCGGTGGCCCGACCGCGTCCTGACGACGCCGATCAGCGAGGCGGGCCTGTTCGGCGTCGCCGCCGGGATGGCGCTCCGCGGCTACCGGCCGATCCTCGAGGTCATGTTCGGCGACTTCATCACGCTCGGCTTCGACCAGATCGTCAACGGCATCGCCAAGTTCCGCGAGATGTTCGACGACCAGGTGCGCGTGCCGCTCGTCGTCCGGACGCCCATGGGCGGCGGGCGCGGCTACGGGCCGACCCACAGCCAGTCGCTCGAGAAGCTGCTGCTGGGCGTTCCGGGCATCACCGTGGTTGCCGCGAACGAGTGCCACGACCTGACGTCGCTCGTGCGCCAGGCCGTCGCCGACGACGACCCCGTCTTCCTGATCGAGCACAAGCTGATGTACGGGCGCCCGAACCGCCGACCAGTGGACGGCTATGTCGGCGGCCTCGCCTGCGTCGAGACGAGGTCGCGCTACCCCGCGCTGAGCTTCTCGGCGAACGGGTTCGAGCGGGCGTCGGCGACGATCGTCACCTACGGCGGCATGCTGCCCGTCGCACTCGACGCCGCCGTCGAGCTGCTGCTCGAGGACGAGACGTTCGTCGAGGTGGTGGCGCTCGGCCGGCTGCTGCCGCTCGACCTGGAGCCGGTGCTCGCCTCGGTCGCGCGGACCGGGGCGGTCGTGACCCTCGAGGAGGGCACGCTCACGGGCGGCATCGGCGCCGAGCTCGCCGCGCGTGTGCAGAGCGCCGCCTGGGACACCCTGACCGGCCCGATCCGGCGCGTCGCCGCCCCGGATGCGGCGCTCCCCGCGGCCGGGACGCTCGAGGCCGCGGCGCTGCCGGGGGTGCAGGAGGTCGTCGACGCCGTGAAGGCGACCGTCCGCGTGGCGGCGTGACCGTGCACTCGATCGTGCTCGGCCGTGACGACGCGAACAGCGACTCGGCGCTGCTCGTCGAGTGGCTCGTCGCCGACGGCGCGACCGTGGCGGACGGGCAGCCGGTGTGCGTGGTCGAGACCTCGAAGACGGCGATCGAGCTCGTCGCGCCCGGCGGGGGCATCCTGCGCCGCCTGGCAGCGGTGGGCGACGAGGTCGAGATCGGCGCGCAGATCGCCGTCGTCGCCTCGAACGCCGCCGAGCTCGCGAGCCTCGAGCGGGAGCCGCCCGCCCCCGCGCCGGCCGAGCCCCCGAAGGCCACCCGCAAGGCGGCGGAGCTGGCCGCGGCGCACGGCGTCGACCTCGCCACGATCGTCAAGACGGGCTTCATCACGGCGGAGGACGTCGAGGCGGTCGTCGCGGCGCGATCCGGAACGCCGGGGCCGACGGTGGGCGGGCTCTCGACCGCCAACGTCTCCACACCCGACTGCCTGGAGCTGCCCGAGACCGTGGGCCGGCTCGACCCGGATTTCCTCGCACGGCTGCGCGACGACCCCGAGGCCTTTCGCGCCCTGCCCGAGGCCGAGCGGATCGAGCTGTACCGCGAGCACGGCGCCCACATCGGCGAGGGCGTGCGGCTCGGCCGGCGGACGCTGCTCACCGCCCCTCGGATCGTGCTGGAGGACGGCGTCACGTTCGGCGACGACGGAACCGTCACCTGCGAGGAGTCGTTCGTCGCCGGGCCGCTGACGAAGTTCGGCCACCGGCTGCGCTTCCGCTGCCGCCGGGCCGCGCTCGGCGCGGGCGGCTACGTGAGCGACGACGTGCAGGTCGGAGGCGGCGGCAGCAGCGACCCGCAGGCGCTCCTCGTCGTCGGCGACCTCGTGTTCATCGGCGAGCAGTCCTTCATCAACCCGTGCCGGCCGATCCTGATCGGCCGCGAGGTCTTCGTGACCATGCGCGCGGTGCTCGTCACGCACAACGTCGGCCATTCGCTCCTCGACGGCTTCGAGAACCGCTTCGCGCCGATCGTGCTCGAGGATCGCGTGCAGATCGGCATCGGCACGGTTGTCTACGCCGGGAGCCGCATCGGCGCGGAATCGATCGTGGGCTCGAACTCGTACGTCGTGTCGGACCTGCCCGCGGGCAAGCTCGCGATCGGCGTCCCGGCGAGGGTGGTGGGAAGCGCGAAGCACCCCCACTCGCCCGAACGGCGAGACGAGCTCGCCCGCAAGCTGTTCGACGATTTGCACGAGCTGCTGTCGCTCCGCGGCCATGACGTCGGCCCGATCGGCGACGGGCCGCTGCGCGAGTTCACCCTTGAAGCCAGCGCCGGTGCTGCCTCCGTGCTCTACACGCGGACGCTCGCAGCGGCCGACCCGCTGCCTGCGGTCGACGGCGAGGTGATCGTCCTGACGCTCGGCCTCGACGGGGAGCCCCCTCCGGGTTGCGCGGTGCTCGACCTGACGGCCCGGCGGGTGCACGGGACCGGCGGAACGGTGCTCGACTCGGTTCGCGAGTTCTGCCGCAAGCGCGGGATCCGCTTCGAGCCCGGCCCCTGGCGCTACCGGGGAGGGCTCGTCTGAGCGACCGCAGGCTCGTGTGGGATGACTGCCACAACGTGCGGGACCTCGGCGGGTTGCCGACGACGGAAGGACGCCGGACGAGGTGGGGTGCGGTCGTCCGCTCCGACAGCCGCGAGCGCCTGACCGCCGCCGGCTGGGTGGCACTTCGGGCGCACGGCGTGAGGACGATCGTCGATCTGCGTGACCCGGCCGAGTACGACCGCTCGGCTGCTCTCCCTTCGAGCATCGACCTCGTCCGTGCACCGGTCCTCGACCTCGGCGACGGCGAGTTCTGGGGCGAGGGCCGGTGGCAGGGCGCCGGCCAGTCGGCCGACTTCTTCCTCGCTGCGCTCCGCCGCTGGCCGTCGCGATTCGCCAAGGCTGTGCGAGCCGTCGCTCGGGCACGGCCGGGCGGCGTGTTGATCCACTGCCAGGCGGGGCGCGATCGCACCGGGATCGTCGCGGCGGCGATCCTCACGCTCGCCGGCGTGTCCGACGAGGCGATCGTGGCCGACTACGCAGCGAGCGCCACGTCGCTCGGTCCGCTGTACGAGCAGTGGGCGGCCGATGCGATGGATACGTCGGAGCGGCAGCGGATCCTGGCGGCGAACCGCTCGGACGAGCGCGAGCTCCGGCGCGTGCTCACCGAGCTCGACCTCTCCCGGCACATCGTCGACGGCGGCCTGAGCGCGGCGGACGTCAGGCGGCTCCGCGCGCGTCTGGTCGGCTGAAGGACGTCTCAGCCGACCTCGGCGACAAGCTCGGGCGGGCTCTCGTGTCGCCGCACCGGCCCGGCGCCGCCGAGCGCCGCGGCCGCCCGCTCCAGCCAGGCGCCTGCGAGCAGCGACGTCACGACGGAGAGCATGACGAGCGTGACGAAGAACGACTCGTCGATGATCCCGACGCCGTAGGCGGTCGACGCGAGCACGATTCCCGGCCCGCCACGGGCGTTCATCGCGATCGCGAGACTGGCCGAGAAGAACCGCGACTCGCGCGACAGGCGCGCCCCGGCGTAGACGCTCGCGGCCTTCGCGGCGCACGCGAAGGCCAGGAAGAAGACGAAGAAGGCCGGGTCGAAATGATGGATCAGGTCGAGCTTCAGCCCGATGAGCGCGAAATAGACCGGTACGAAGAAGCCGAACGAGATGCCGGAGAGGGCATTCCGGTCGCGGAGGACGAGGCTGTCGTCGGCGACGGCGACGGCGATCCCCGCGACGAACGCGCCGTAGAGCGGCACGAGGCCGACCGCGAGGGCAGCCGCCGACAGAGCAAGGAGCCAGGCAAGCTGGAAGGCGACGCTGCTGCCGCCGGGGATCGCGCTTCCGAGCAGCCGGGAGAGGGTCTTGTACGCAGGGCCGCCGACCGTCAGTGCCCCGCCGAGGAAGACGATCGCCGCGACCGAGTGGTAGATGCTGTTCTGGACGACCCCGTGGATCGACAACGCCGCCGGCAGGCCAAACGCGTGGCCGCCGCCCGTCTCGACGAGCCCGACCGCAACCGCGAGGACGACATACACCACGATGTCCTCGATCACGGCGACCGAGAGGACGATCCGCGCGAACCGCGTCCCGAGCAGGCCGAGGTCGTGCATGATCCGCGAGATCACCGGGATGCTCGTGACCGCGACGGCGATCCCGAACACGAGCGTCAGAGCCGTGCGATTCCCCGCGGTGCCCGTGAAGCGGCCCGCGCCGAGCACGGTCACGAGCCCGAGGCCCGCAGCGAACGGAACGGCGAGGCCGAGCACCGCGATGAGGCCCACCGGGCGGACGGCGTCGCGCTGTAGCAGTCGTCGCATCTCGGCGCCTGCTGCGAACATCAGGAGCAGCAGGCCGAGCTGGTAGACGGCGCCGAGGGCAGCCGCCGAGGAGCCCGCCGACGGCAAGATCCAGTGCTGGACGGCAGGCACGGCCGCCGCAAGAGCCGAACGGCCGAGAAGAATGCCGCCGACGATCTCGCCGACCGCAGCGGGTTGGCCGAGCGCCGCGAACGCACGCCCGACGCCGTGGGCGGCGACGAGGAGGACGATGAGCGCCACCAGCAGGCGGGCGAGGTCGGGGTCGGCGAACATCACGCGGC
Source organism: uncultured Gaiellales bacterium (assembly GCA_964468985.1). Classification (GTDB taxonomy): domain Bacteria; phylum Actinomycetota; class Thermoleophilia; order Gaiellales; family Gaiellaceae; genus PALSA-600. The sequence goes on from CAYXXE010000003.1 coordinate 31,380, forward strand.
CTGATTGTACATTTGTTTATCGGTTCGATAAGATTTATGCATATATGAGGTGGATTACCCCTCCCTCCGCCCCGGCGCTCTGGCCCGTGTTCGACCTCGTCCTCACGACCGACCGGCTGGAGCTCCGGCCGGTCACCGACTCGGATCTCGACGGTCTGGTGGACCTGGCCGGCCGCGGCATCCACGACCCCGACCGGACGCCCCCCTGGGCCAGCCTCTGGACCGACCGCGAAGGCGTGGAGTTCGAGCGGGCGTTCGCCCAGTACTTCTGGGCGCAGCGGGCACGCTGGACGCCGGCGTCCTGGACGCTGCCGTTCGCCGTCCGTGCGGAAGGCGTGCTGATCGGAGTGCAGCAGATCGAGGCCGAGGATTTCCCGACCCTGCGCACCGTCAGCACGTCGTCGTGGCTCGGCCGTGCGTTCCAGGGACGCGGGCTCGGAACCGAGATGCGCGGCGCGGTGCTGTCGTTCGCCTTCGACGCGCTCGGTGCCGAAGCAGCGGTGAGCAGCGCCTTCGACAGCAATCCCGCGTCGATCCGGGTGTCGGAGAAGCTCGGCTACGCCCGCAACGGGATCCGGCGCGAGAACGTCGGCGGGGACGCCGTCGACGCGACCCTGTTCCTGCTTCCGCGGGAGCGGTGGGCGAGCGACCCGCCCGTCGTCGCATCGGTCGAGAGCCTCGAGCCGTGCCTCGACCTCTTCGGCGTCAGGAGCCGGAAGCCGCGGCTGACGACGGTGGCGTGAGCCCCGCCGCCGGCGGCCACTCGCCCGGTTTGCGCGCGAAGACGAGCGGGATCGTCAGGGCGAAGCCGAGCGCGACGTAGAAGTACATGAACGTCATCGTCAGGTAGAACGCGTTCGAGGCGATCGTCCCGACGAGCGCGGCGGTCCACCCCCACGCCAGCGGCCGCACCCGCCGGGCGAGCGGATCTCCCGCCGCAGCGAGCCGCCGCCCGAGCGCCCGGGCGGCGTGCAGGCGGAGGAACACCCACGAGAGGAACAGCGCGAACACGGTCGCGCCGACGAGCCCCGTCTCGACCACGAGCGCGACGAAGAACGAGTGCGGGCCCCAGTTCGTCTTGCCGGTGATGAACTCGTAGTAGACCGAGAAGTTGTTCAGGCCGAGTCCGAACAGCGGGTGCGTGTGGAGGACTGCAGGCACGAAGCTGTAGACGTGGAGATGGGCGGACTCCGACCCGCCGCTGGTCTTCAGGCGGGAATGCAGGATCACCTCGAAGTAGTGGAGCCTGCTGACGACGACCGCGCCGAGGACTGCGGCTGCCGCCGCCAGCGGCCAGAGCACGGAGCGGGAGACGAGGAAGCTGCGGTACGGCACCGCCAGCACCAGCGCGCCCGCGACGAGGCCGAGCAGGCCGCTCCGCGACAGGGTCGAGACCTCGACGAGGAGCAGGACGACGATCAGGAGCCCGAGCCTGGCCTTGGCGCGATGCCGCCGCTCGAGCCGCAGGGCGATCGGCGTGAGGACCAGCAACGGCACGATCAGGAAGATGCCGAGGTGGTTCGGATCGCCGGTCATCGCCGTCGTGCGGAAGACCGAGGCGCCCTGGACGATCCCGTACGTGTTGATCTTGTCCGCCCCGCCGGTCAGCGGTGTCAGCACCGCGGCATCGAGGTTGCCGCCGCTGCGCGCGACCAGAAGCTCGGCGACACCGTAGAGCGCGTTGGCGGCCATCCCGCCGACGAACCAGGCAAACGCCCGCCAGTAGTAGGCGCGGCCGCGCCGCCAGAGCCAGGCCAAGGCGGCCACCAGGAACGCGAAGTGATGCAGCGTCGTGACGAGGCCTTTCACGAACTGCGCCAAAGCCTGTGACGAGTCGAGGTTGTAGAAGCCCACGAGGTAGACGACCGTGAAGGCGGCGACGAAGCCGAGGGCGACGATCGCCGTCTCCGGCAGCCGGGGGCGCATGAGCGCCACGTAGGCGACGATGAAGCAGAACCCGAAGACCTCCGAGATGTTGACCGTACCGGCCAGGTTCCAATTCACGCGCTCGAACGTGGCGGTCGCGACCGCGGCCAGGAAGAAGAAGCTCGTCAGTCTGCGCATCGGGAGCGGGGTCGCCGCCGCGGCGGCTCGGCCACGACCAGGCCGGACAATACTAATACGATTGATTCGATGCAGTTTACGATCCAGGCGGCTGCAGGAGCTCGAGCGACGTCGTGAGACGGCGCTTGCTCATCGGTGCCGGCGCCGCCGTGATCGTCGCGGCCGGGCTCGCCGCCGCGTACGTCCTGCACGTCCGCCACGAGGGGCGCGACATCCAGGGCTCGTCGACCGTCGAGTTCGTACCGACGATCGCGGCACCGGCACCCGTCCCGAAGCCGAAGCCGGGGCCGAATGCGAAGCCGGGCATCACGTGGCCGATGTACGGCTACGAACCGGCCCGCCTGCGGGTCGCGACCGGCGTCGCCCTCCGCCCACCGTTCCGGCTCACCTGGGCGTTCCATGCGCGGACACTCGTCGAGTTCCCGCCCGCGATCGCCTACGGACGGCTGTTCGTCGGCACCAACGCCGGCGCGCTCGACGCGATCGACGTCCGCACCGGAAAGACGGCCTGGACCTACGAGTCGGGACGGTGCGAGGCGATGTCGCCCGCGGTCGACCGGCAGACGGTCTTCGCGACGTTCCTGAACACCCCGCCGTGCAACTCGGGCCGCGGCGGCCTCGACGGCAAGCTGATCGCGTTCGCGGCGGGCACCGGGAGGCTCCGCTGGGAGCGCACGATCGGCCCCTCCGAGTCGTCGCCGCTCGTGGAGGGCGGGAATGTCTACGTCGGCGACTGGAACGGCGCGGTCTACTGCTTCGCCGAGGCGGACGGCAGGCTCGTCTGGCATTTCCAGGCCGACGGCAAGGTGAAGGACGGCCTCGCGTTCTCGGACGGCCGCGTCTACTTCGGGACCTACGGGTCGAAGGTGTACGCGCTCGCTGCGGGCACCGGCCGCCTGGTGTGGGAGTCGAGCGCCCAGCCGCGGCTCGGCGGCTCCGGCACGTTCTACTCGACCCCAGCCGTTGCCTACGACCGGGTCTACATCGGCTCCACCGACGGCAAGCTGTACTCGTACGGCGCCTCGACCGGCGACCTGCGCTGGTCGCAGTCGACGGGCGGGTACGTCTACGCCTCGCCGGCGGTCTGGCGGCAACGCGTGTACGCGGGCTCCTACTCGGGCTCGTTCTTCTGCTTCGACGCTGCGACCGGCGCGATCCTCTGGTCGTTCCGGGCGAACGGCGCCGTCTCGGGCTCGGCGACGATCGTCGCCGGACGGGTCTACTTCTCGACCTTGCGCGGCACGACCTACGCCCTCGACGCGCTCACCGGGCGCGAGGTATGGACGTTCCCGGACGGCCAGTACTCGCCGGTCGTCGCGGACGACGACCGGCTGTACCTGGTGGGCTATTCGCGCATCTTCGCTCTGAAGGAGCGGCGCCCATGACCAGCCGGCAGAGGGCTGGTCTGCTGCGCAGGGTCGGGGCGCTGCTGGCCGTCGCGGTGTCGCTGGCCGTGATCGGCTTCACCGACATCGCATCGGGCTCCAAGAGCGCGACGGTTCGGATCGCGCTCGCCGCCCCCGCGGCACCCGGGTCGGCTGCGATTCGGGCCGCGATCGACGGCGGCTCGTTCGCCGACGAGGGCATCGCGCCCGTGCTGGTGCGCGGTACAGGCTCGTCGGCGGTGGCGCTCGTCGCCGCCGGCGAGGCCGACCTCGCGCTCGTCACGCCGAGGGCGTTCCTCGTGGCGCGCTCGAGCGGCGCCGACGTCAGGGCGGTCGCCGCGGCCGGGCCCATCGGGGCGCCGGTGTCGCTCTACGTCGCGGGCGCGGCCGAGATCGCTACGGACCCCGGCGTCCTGCGCCGGACGCTGGCCGCCGTCACCGCCGCCACCGGCGCCACCGGCGGCGCGGCCCGGAGCGCACGCGACGGCACGACGGCGCGATCGTGGCGGGCACCCTTCAGCCGCGACTTCGGCCCGCGCCCGGCCGCAGCCACTCTCTACGCCGACGGCCTGCTGCCGTGAGCGAGGCCGCCCCGACGGTCACCTACCGCCTCGCGCGCGAGGACGACGCGCCCGCGCTCGCCCCCCTCCTCGGCGAGCTCGGGTACCCGGCGACTCCGGCCGAGCTCAGGCCCCGCCTGGCGCGGCTCGCCGCCGACCCGGCCACCCACGTCGTCGTCGCGGTCGCCGGCGACACGCCGGTGGGCATCGGCGCCATCCACTTCATCGGGATCCTCGAGGGCGACCGGCCACTGGCCGCGCTGACCCTGCTGATCGTCGCCGAGGCCGCCCAGGGGCGCGGCGTCGGCGCGGGGCTCGTCGGCGAGCTCGAGCGCGAGGCGGTGGCCCGCAAGAGCTTCGCGATCACGGTCCACTCCGGCCGCCAGCGGATCGGCGCACATGCCTTCTACCAGCGGCTCGGCTTCGAGCTGACAGGCGAGCGCATCCGCAAGCTGCTCACGCCGGACGGAGGAGGCTGAGCGGTGTCCCGCCCGCTGCGGGTCGTCCACTGCCCGGTCAACACGGCCGGCATCCCCTGGCAGTACGTCAAGGCCCTGCGCCGCCGGGGTGTCGACGCACAGCTCGTGGTGTTCAACCGCAGCCCGCTGCATCCCGAGGCCGACGTCTCGCTCGACCGTCCGGACGGCAAGCTCGCACGCCAGCTCGTGCAGCTGAAGGCCCAGGCACGGCTCCTGCCCCAGGCCGACGTCTTCCACTTCTACTTCGGGTTGACGCTCATCCCGAAGTCGGTCCAGTTCCTGCTCCTGCGCGCCGCCGGGAAGCGCTCGGTCTACCACTTCCTCGGCTCCGACATCCGGGGCCGAACGCCCGGGCAACTGGCCTTCGCCGCCCGCGCCGACGCCCGCATCGTGGGCAACTGGGACGACTGGCGCTGGCTCCCGGAGGCCGAGGTCGTGCTGCCCGGCGTCGACCTCACGGAGTACCCGGAGCTGCGTCCGACGTCCCGGCGCCGCCCGCTCGTCGTCCATGCGCCGTCGAACCGCGCGAAGAAGGGGACGGCCGACGTGATCCGGGCCTGCGAGGGGCTCGACGTCGAGCTCGAGATCGTCGAGGGGCTGGCGAACGCCGAGGCCCGCAAGCGGTACGCGGCCGCGGACATCATCGTCGACCAGCTCAGGAACGGGTGGTACGGCGTGTTCGCGATCGAGGCGATGGCCATGGGCAAGCCGGTGGTCGGCTTCCTGCGCGACGACACCCTGGCGCGCACCGAGGCCGAGCTCGGCACGAAGGTGCCCATCGTCAGGGCGACGAGCGAGACGCTCGCCGACTTGCTGCGTCCGCTCGCCGAGTCGGCCGACCTTCGCCGCAGCGTCGGGGCCGCCGGCCGGCGGTACGTGGCGGAGTTCCACGATGTCGACCGCATCGCGGGCCGGCTGACAGCCCTCTACGAGCGCCTGCTCGCGCAGTGAGCCCCTATCTGCACTAACTTGATATAGATAACTGTTATACTTGGGATAAGCTCGGCCGGCTGTTCGGCCGCGCTGTACAGCCGAGCGCATCCTGTGCAGGCGAGCAGAGAGGACGACGATGTCCGCACTTCCCGATCGCTGGTCGGACGCAGGGCCCACCAACGGCTCGACGCCGTTTCCGGCCTCGCTCGAAGAGGAGCTGCACGACGTGCTCCTCGCCGCCGGGCTTCGCGGCCGGCAGGTGCGGGCCGTCGCGGCCCGGCTCGGCTGGAGCGGCGAGCCGGCGACGACCCTCGCGGCGGCCGCCGCCCAGGTGGGATACACCCGTGAGCGCGTCCGCCAGCTCGAGGAGCGCGTCAAGCTGCACGCCGCCCAGCGCCCGCTCCGGGTCCCGCTCACCGCCGCGGCGGTCCGGCTGGTCGAGAACGCCGCGCCCACCGGCCGTGCGCGCGTCGCCCACGCGCTCGTCGAGGCGGGGCTCACCTCCCGGCCGTTCGACGTCTCCGGCGTCTTCAGCGCCGCCGCGCTCGGCCGGATCGAGGTCACGGTCTGCGAGCGCGACGGGATGATCGTGCGTGAGCGCCACCTCGAGCTCGTCCGCGAGCTGGAGCTGTCCGCCCGCCGCCTGGTCGAGCGCCAGGGCGCGGCGGCGGTCGGATCGCTCATCGAGCGGTCGCCGGACCGGCCGACCCGCCAGGCGGCGCAACAGCTGCTCGACGCGCACACCCAGGTCGACTGGCTCGACGACCGGCGCGAGTGGTTCCGCGTGCGCGGAGCGGAAAGCCCCTTCGAGCGGCTGCTCAAGAAGATGCTCGCCGTCGCGCCGTCGCTCGACCTCGCCGCCGTCGACGACGGGCTGCGGCGCACCGCCCGCCCGATCGCGCTCCCGCCGGGCGTGCTGCTCAGGCTGTGCGCCTCGCTGCCCTGGACCGCCGTCGATCTCGAGACGGCGACGATCGCCTCGCGCGTCGGCCTCGACGCGGCGGAGCTCCTCTCCCCGACCGAGCAGGCGCTCGTCTCGATGTTCCGCAGCGCCGGCCCGGTGCTCGGCTTCACCCAGGCCGTCCGGCTCGGCGTCGGTCACGGGTTGAACTCGAGCAGCATCGGCATCTACCTGCTCCGATCTCCCGTCGTCGAGCGAGTCGGGCGTGGGCTCTACCGGCTGCGCGGGGTGGCGCCGGTCGCCGGGGCGCACGTCGCCTGACCCCGGCCCGGAGCGCGGCACGCGTCGCGGCACGTGTCACGACCTGGTGACGAGCTCGGGTCGATCCGGCAGCGGACGACACAACCGCTCGCCGAGGTGGAACACTGGGCCCAGATGGCGAGAGGAGCGTCGAGGCCGAGCCCCCTCCTCTGCGAGCTCCACGCGCACACGCGGTGGAGCGACGGCCAGTTGACGGTACGCGAGCTCTGCGACCTGTACGGGCGAAGCGGCTTCGACGTCCTCGCCGTCACCGACCACGCGACCCGGTTTCGCACGGACGTCACCGAGGCCTGCTACGACGACTACCTCGGTGAGATCGAGGCGGAGGCGGCCCGCGCCCGGTCGCTCTACGACCTGGTCGTGATCCCGGGGCTCGAGCTGACCTACGACGACCCCGATCCCTTCTGCTCGGGCCACGCCGTCGCCGTCGGCCTGCGCAGTTACGTCGACCTCGGCGAGGTCACGCTCGAATCGGCGCTCGCGGCGGCTCGGGCGCACGGGGCGGCGCTGATCGCCGCCCACCCGTACTCGCCGGATGCGCTCGCCGGCGCGACCCGCGGCACCGCCGCCTTCGCCGCCCGGCACGACGAGCTCGCGGGGCTCGTCGACCGCTTCGAGCTGTTCAACCGCCACACGCTGTTCGCGTGGGTCGCCGCAGCCGGCTTGCCCGCCGTGGCGAGCGGGGACTTCCACGAGCCCGGGCACCTGCGGACCTGGAAGACCTTGCTTCCCTGCGCCAAGGACCCCGAGACCGTTGTCGGCTACCTGCGCTCGCCGCGACCTGCCTTCCTGGTCGACCTCGACGACACCCGCGTTCCGCTGGCCGCCTGAGCCGACACCAGAGTCGCTCAGACGCGGCCGGTAGCGGCCGGGTGCCGGGCCGTCTTGGCGCGGTAGAGGTTCGCATCGGCCCGGGCGATGAGCGACTCGACCGTGTCGCCGGCGGCGAGCTCGGCCACGCCGAAGCTGATCCAGGCCGGTGGCGTCCGTCCGGCGAGCGCGAGCTGGATCTCGGCGAAGCACGTCACGGCGGTCTCGCGGCCGATGTCCGAGAGGCCGCACACGAACTCGTCTCCTCCCCAGCGCACGGTGATGTCGTACGACCGCAGGGCCGAGGTGATCGCTGTCGGGACGTCGTGGAGGAGGGCGTCGCCCGCGGCGTGCCCGTACGTGTCGTTCACCGCCTTCAGGCCGTCGATGTCGACGACGACCACGACCAGCGTCCTGCCCGAGCGGCAGGCGCGGTCGATCTCGTGGGTGAGGGCGAGCTCGCCCGCGCCCCGACGCAAGACGCCCGTCAGCTCGTCGAGGCTGGCATAGCTGCGGTCGGCCGCCGCATGCAGGCGGTCGGCGGCGGCGGCGTTCCTGTCGCTCTCGGCCGCGCCGCGGGCCAGCGCTTCGGCGGCGGCGGCGCGGCCGGGGCGGGCGCGGGCGGCGCGGTCGCGGGCGGCTGCCGTGAGATCGCGGAGCCGGGCGACCTCGTCACGCCGGTCGGCGGTCGCGATCCGCTCGGCCGTGGTGCGCGACCGCGCGGACGCACTCGAATGCCGCTCGCGGCTGGCGGCGTCCCGCTCGACCGTGGCCGCGTCGCGCACTGCCGTCGCGGCGTCGCGCTCGACGGTCGCGGCGTCGCGCCGCGCAGTCGCAGCGTCGCGCGCCTTGGTCGCCGCGGCGCGCTCGCTCCGCGAGGCCTCGAGCGCCAGCGTCAACCTCGTCCCGGGGTTGCGGGCGAGCTGCGAGTCGGCCGCTCCCTGGTCGCGGTCGGAGACGTACTGCTCGTCGTCGGCCCGAGCCTGCGCGGAGTCGGCGACGACCTGGTGGGCGTCCGACGCAGACTGGTGCGCATTCGTCTGGTGCTGGACGGCGTCCGCGGCCGTCTGGTCGGTTCCGCGCGACCCACCGGGCGCCACATCGGCATAGGTCGTCAGGCGCGCGTACGCCGGCCGGTCGGGGGCCGGGCCGCCGACGCGCTCGAGGCTGAGCTGGAGAAATGCCTCGACGACCGCCGGGTCGAACTGGCGGCCGCCCAGGAGCGCGATCTCGGCGATCGCCTCCGCGATCGACCACGCCGCCTTGTACGGGCGCGCGTGGGTCAGCGCGTCGAAGACGTCGGCGACTGCGACGATGCGGGCGCAGTACGGGATCGCATCCCCCCTGAGCCCGTTCGGATAGCCGCTCCCGTCCCACCACTCGTGGTGGCCGAGCGCGATCTGCTCGGCGAGCTGCAAGACGTCGGACTTGCTGTTCGCGAGAATCCGGGCCCCGTTCTCGGGATGCTTCCTGACCTCCGCCGTCTCGGCGTGCGTCAACCGGCCCGGCTTCAGCACGATCGAGTCCGACAGGGCCAGCTTGCCGACGTCGTGGAGCGGCGCCGCCCAGCGCAGGAGATCCGCCTGCCCGGCCGAGATGCCGAGACGCGTGGCGAGCTCCGCCGCCATCCACCCGACTCGCTCGGTGTGCTCGAACGTCTCGTCGTCGCGGAACTCGGCGGCGAGCGCGAGCCGTCGCAGCGTCTCACGGCGCGACTCCTCGAGCTCGCTCGTGCGCTCCTCGAGCTCGGCTGTGCGCTCGGAGACCGCCAGCTCGAGTGCGCCCTGCAGCGTCGAGAGCTGCTCGTCGACCTCCCTCCGCGCGGTGATGTCGCGGGCGACGCCGTGCAGCGTCCTCGTCCGCGGGTCGCGGCGTGCCGTCCATTCCAGCCACCGGTAGGAGCCGTCCCGGCAGCGGTAGCGGTTCTCGAAGTTGACGACGTCGAGGCCTTCCCAGGTTCGCCGCACGACCTCGGGCATCGTGTCCGTGAGATCGTCGGGATGGATGAAGTCGTCGTAGGGTCGCGCCATCAACTCGTCGAGCCGCCAGCCGAGCACATGCGTCCAGGCAGGGTTGAGCGCGGTGAAGAACCCGTCGAACGAGGCAGTGCAGATCAGCTCGTTCGACATCTCGTCCCGTGTCCTGACGGCCACCTCGTACCGCCGGTGCCGCGAGACGACGCTGCCGGCGAGCCAACCGATCGCGACGAACAGGCAGACCTGGACGGCGAGCGTGACGACAGGCGTCCCGGCGTCGACGCCCTCGAGGAGCCACGTGACCGCGAGGCCGGCTCCCACGCCGGCCGCACCGAGGCCGCCGACGAGCCCGAACCGGCCCGCGTAGAGCGCGATCAGCACGACGACGACCGCGGCGAGGTGCGTCACCCCGGGTGCGACGAGCGGCAGTAGAAGAAAGCCTGAGGCCGCGAGCACCCCGAGCCCGATGGCGACCCGGTCGGCGACGGGGATCGAAGCGACCGCGCCGAGCGAGCGGCTCGGGGAATCGGTTCGCTCCATCGTCGTCCATCGGCATCGCGGCCGAAACCATGAATCGGTGCGCCGGACGGAGGCCGCCACGCGGCGCCTCAAGGAATCCCGCCGGCCTGCCGATACCAGCTGGTGACGGGCATCCAAGCAGATCGCGCTCCCAACCAGCGGGCTGCGCGGCCGGGATCAACCCCTCTCCGGGCACGACGCTCACCTGTCGGGTTGCCACAGTCGACCCGCACCGCAGCACCACTCAGGACGCGAAGCGGTGGTCAGGACTGGTCCGCTGCCGTCGCGAGCTCGCACAGTCGCCGCCGGGGCGGTCGCGCACCAACTCCGTGGCCAGACGGCTACGGAGGACGCACAAAGGGAGCGACTCGTATGTCGAACAGGTCAATCAGGATCGGCGTGGGGATCGTCGCGGCAGCGGCAATCGCAGGTGGGGCCTACGCCTTCACCGCCGCGAACACGGTTCCGAGCAGCACGGCAGGCGCGGGCGCCGGGACCGTCTCGGGCTACGTCGTCACCAACATGCACTACGCGCTCGACGCGACCACGCCCGCGAACATCGACTCGCTGACGTTCACGATCACGCCCAACGTCCCGAGCACGAGCACCGGCAAGGTGATCATCTCGGCCGCGCTCTCGACCGGCGGCCCGACCAACTACACCTGCACCACGGACACGACCGGTGCGCTCGTCACCTGCGCGACGATCACCCCGCAACTGACGGCCGCCCTCTTGACGGGCGTCACCGTCGTCGCGGCCCAGTAACGGAACGCGCATGGTCGCTGCCGGAGAGTTGGACGCCCGATGCGCACCACTCCCAGCAGAGGGGCTGCCAGGCTACTCGCCCTGGCAGCTCTCGCTGCCTTCTGGGTGTTCTTCGCACCGACCCAGCTCGGCGGCTCGACGATCTACTCGGCCACGGTCGGCAGCAGCATGGCCCCCCTCTTCCACAAGGGCGACCTGGCCGTCATCCGGCGCGCTCAGTCGTACCGGGTCGGCGACATCGTGCTCTACGAGAGCCCTGTCCTGCACCGCCCCGTGCTCCATCGGATCCTGGTCATCCAGAACGACCACTACTTCTTCAAGGGCGACAACAACAGCTTCGTCGACCCCGGCTACGCCACCAGCGGCGATCTGCTCGGGAAGCTCTGGTTCCACATTCCGAAGGCCGGACGGGCTCTCAGCTGGCTCGGCGCGCCGCTGCACACGGCCCTCATCGCCGGCGTCGCGGTCGCGTTCCTGCTGCTCGGTGGCGGCGCAGCAGGCACCCGGCGGCGCCGGCGGCGTGGCCGCCGTCGCTCGGCTGCTCGCGCGACCCCCGCTCGATCGCGGGCCCCGATGAGACACGCGCCCGCTCACAGCTTCTTCCACCGCCCGCGCAAGTCGTTCGAGAACATCGTGGGCGGCGCGGCCCTGCTGCTCGGCGTCGCGCTCCTCGTGGCCGGCTTCGGCGCGTCGAAGGCCCGGACGCTGGCCGTGACGGGCTACCAGAACACCGGCACGTTCTCGTACCAGGCGAAGGTGATCGCCCCGAACCCGACCTATCCCACCGGCTTCGCCCGCAGCGGCCAGCCGGTGTTCCTGAGCGCGTTCAAGACCATCAGCGTCGCCTTCCACTACCGGTTCACGTCGCCGCACGTCCATCACATCAAGGGGACGATCTCCCTGAAGGCGCTCGTCGCCTCGAACTCGACCTGGCGCAACCTCTACACTCTCGCCGCGCGGACGACGTTCACCGGTGACACGGCTGCGGTCGGCGGCACGTTCGACCTCGGGTCGCTCGCGGCGCTGCTCAACAAGATCTCCGTCGAGTCCGGAACGTTGGGTGCGTCGTACACGATCGACCTGCAGCCGATCGTCCACGTGACCGGCGACGTCGACGGCCACCCGGTCACCTCGTCGTTCTCGCCGGTGCTGCCGTTCACCATCTCGCAGACCGTCCTGGCGCTCGCCGTCGCGCAGGCGACCGCGCCGCCCGGAGCCACCTACGCGCCGCCCTCCGCAGCCGCGACGCTGGCGGCCGCGCTGAAGCCGCACCAGCCGGGCAGCATCCCCGGGCTCACCGGCAACTACCTCCTGATCGCCCGCTACCACCTGGCCGTCAGCTCCGCGCGCGGGCTCGGGCTCGGCCTGGTCGCGATCGCGCTGCTCGCCTTCGTCGGCAAGTTCTTCAAGCCGCGTCGCGAGGTGTGGTCGGCCGAACGGCGCATCGCTGCGCGCTACGGCTGCGTGATCGTCGACGTCGGCTCGCTGACGAACGCCACCGGGCCCGAGCAGCCGACGACGGATGTCCCCGACTTCGCAAGCCTCGCCACCCTCGCGCAGTACTGCGAACGGCCGATCCTGTGCGAGCGGCGCGGGCCGCTCTCGGCCTACGCCGTCGAGGACGAAGGCCGGCTCTACATCCACCGCCCGGCGGCGAGCCCGGCCGTCGCCGCCGCCCCGGCCGCCGCCGAGGCGCGCTGATCTCCCGGCGCCAACACAGGCCTCGGTCGCGTTCGCGGTGGCTGCCTCGGACCGTGGGCGCGGCACTCCTGATCGCCGCCGGCGTCGCGTTGGTGACCAGCTTCACGGCCGCCAACACCGTGCCCCCGACCCGGGCCGGGGTCACGACCGAGCCGGTCGCTCCCGGCCAGTTCCCGCCGACCTCGACGCTCACCTTCCCGGCGGGCGGCGCCTACGGGACCGTGAGCTGGAACCTCGGCTGCGCCGCGACGATCTGCGGCACCGCGAAGGACAGCGCGGGCGGGACGAGTATCGCCAACGTGAAGGTCTCGATCCTCGGCCCGAGCGGCCACTACTGGAACGGGACCGACTTCAACACGGCGGCGAGCGAGCTGAAGCTGGGCGCGACGGGCACGACCAGCTGGTCGCTCGCCTTCCCCGCCGCGAACTACGCCACCGCCGGCGGCGGCGACGGCCTCTACACGTTCAAGTCCTATGCGACCGACGGCTCGGGCAACCTCCAGGCGCCCGCGACGTCGGCGACCGCGACGATCGACCGGACCGGCCCGACGAACCTGCTCACCCTCACCGCGCAGTCGCCGGCCGGCAGCTCCTTCAAAGCGGGGAACACCGTCTACTACCGCGGCACCGGCGGCGGCTCGGGCGGCAGCTTCAAGCTCAGGAACACGGTCTCCGACGCCGGCTCCGGCCCCGCGGCGAGCACCACGGCGGCGCTCTCAGGCACCGTCACCGGCTGGACGCACACGCCGGGCGCGGTCGGCACTCCGGCCGGCGGCCCGTACGACTCGGCCTCCTTCGGCTGGGGCGAGGGCACGAGCTCGGCGCCGACCGAGACGGTGACGGCGAGCGACGCCGCCGGCAACGCGACCGCAGCGGCGGCGCTCACCTTCACCCCGGACTCGGCGGCTCCCATCGGTGGCGCGATCACGGTGAACGGCCAGGCGGCGAGCGGCGCGGGCACCACGAGCTCCGCCACGTCGACAACCGTCGTGATCGCGGCGCGCACCGACTACGCCGACGCCGGCTCGGGCCTGGCCTCGTCCACCCTCACCCGCCAGTCGGCCACGCTCACCTCGACGAACGGGATCGCCGCGGGCACGTGTGGCGTCTACGGCACCGCGACGACGATCGTCGGGACGCCGAGCCAGACCGTTACCGCCCCGGCCTGCTACCTCTTCACCCTCACCGGCCTCGACGACGTCGGGAACACTGCGGCCGTCTCGACGACGGTGCTGGTGGACACGACCCCGCCCAGCGCCCCGGCGCTCGTCCTGACGGCCGCGACCGGCGACACCTTCGTCTCCGGCACGACCGCGTACATCAACGCGCAGGCGGGCAAGTCGGGCGGCTTCACCGCCGGCGCGACGGCCACCGACGCCGACACCGGGCTGCTCAAGCTGAGCTTCCCGACCGTGGCCGGCTTCTCGGCCGGCGGCGGCGACGACACGGCGTCGCCCTACTCCACCGTCTACGCCTGGACCGGCGCCGTGGCGGCGGCCGGCGCGCAGGCGGTGACGGCCACGAACAACGCCGCCCTCACGAGCAGCGGCTCGTTCACGGTCACACCGGACACCGCAGGTCCCACGGGCGGCGCTCTCACCGTGAACGGCCAGGCGGCGAGCGGCGCCGGCACGACGAGCTACGCGACAGCCACGACGCTGACGATCGGCGTTCGCACCGACTACGCCGATGCCGGCTCCGGCCTCGCCTCGTCACTGCTCACCCGCCAGACGGCGACGCTGTCGTCGGGCACGGGGATCGCGGCAGGAGTCTGCGGCGCATTCGGCGCCGCCACCGTCGTCACCGGAAGCCCGAGCCAGTCGGTCACCGGACCGGCCTGCTACCTGTTCACGCTCGCCGGGACCGACAACGTGGCGAACGTCGCGGCGATCTCGACGACCGTACTCGTCGACACGACCCCGCCCACCACACCGCTGCTGACGCTCTCGGGGGCGACCGGCAACACGTACCTGAGCGGCACGACCGTCTTCATCAACCCGCAGGCCTCCCGGGCAGGCGGCTTCACGGTCGGTGCGACCACGACCGACGCTGACACGGGGATCCTGAAGGTGACCTTCCCGGCGCTGTCGGGCTTCACGAGCGGCGGCGGCAGCGACGTGGCGTCGCCCTACTCGACCGTCTACGCCTGGTCGGGCGCCGTCACGGCGACCGGCGCGCAGACGGTCAGCGCCACGAGCAACGCCGGCCTCACCGCCGGAAGCACCTTCGCGGTCACGCCGGACTCGTCGGCGCCGAGCGGCGGCGCGTTGACGGTGAACGGCCAGGCCGCGAGCGCCGCCGGGACGGCGAGCTCGGCGTCCGCCACGACCTTCACGATCGGGACGCGCACCGACTACGCCGACGCCGGCTCGGGCCTCGCCTCGTCGACCCTCACGGTCCAGTCGGCGACGCTCACGGGCACCACCTGCGGCGCGGCCGGGTCGGGCGGCGCGTACTCGGTGCCGACGACGATCACCGGCACGACGAACCCGGCGACCGCGGCCGGCTTCTGTTACGCGTACGCGCTCACCGGCATCGACCGGGTCGGCAATTCCGCCACACTCGTAACGACGGTGCGCGTGACCGCTGCCGCCGCCGACCTGCTCTCGGTCGCCGACGCGGTCGGCTGCGCCTCGGCCGGCTGCGGCTGGGCCGTCGGCACGAGCGGGACGATCCTCTACACGGCGAGCGGCTCGAGCTTCCAGGGCGAGAGCTCGGGCGCGACGGCCGACCTGAACGGCATCGCCCTGTCGTCCAACAACACGCACGTGTGGGCCGTCGGCGACGGCGGCACGATCCTCGAATGCACGACGAACTGCCAGACGCCGGCCACGGCCGTCTGGGTCGCCCAGACGAGCAACACGACCGCGAACCTCTACTCGGTCGCCGCCGCCTCCGACACGCTCGTCTGGGCGGTCGGCGCGGGCGGCGTGATCGACTTCTGGAACGGCTCGAGCTGGACCGTCCAGCAGTCAGGGAAGTCGTACGACCTCCTCGGGATCGGCGGCACGACGGCCGGGACGGGCTGGGCCGTCGGGACGGGCGGCACGATTCTCGTGACGACGAACGGCTCGACCTGGTCGGCCCAGACCGCGCCGCTGATCTCCGGCAGCAGGACGTACACCCTGCAAGCGGTCACGGGGCCGAGCGCCTCGAAGGCGTGGGCGGTCGGGGCAGGCGGCGTGATCGTCACCACGGCCAACGGCGGCACGACCTGGACGCAGGCGACGAGCCCCACCACCAGCACCCTCTATGCGATCGTCGCCACTGGCGCGAATCCTTCGACGTCGACGCCGCTGTTCGCGGTCGGCGCGGGCGGAGTGATCGTCGCCTCGACGAGCCTCACCGCCTTCGCGAGCCAGACCAGCCCGACGACCAGCAACCTCTACGGGGTCGCCTCGGAGAGCGGCACGACGCTCTGGGCCGTCGGAGCGAGCGAGACCGTCGCCTACACATCGAACAAGGGCGTCACCTGGACGCTCGACCCGCCGCCGGTCGTCGGCCTCAGCCCTGCCAACGGCCCGGCCGGAGCCTCCGTCACGATCAGCGGCAGCTACTTCGCAGCGAGCTCTGCGCTGAGCGCGAAGCTCAACGGCTCGACCGTCACCCTGGGCGGCGCGACGGCGACCAACGCGAGCGGGGCGATCGCAGGCACCACGTTCACCGTTCCCGGGTCGCTCGTCTCCGGCACCGCCTACCAGCTCGCCGTGACGGACGCCGCGGGGAACCGCGCGGTCGCGACCTTCACCGCGAACTGACGCCTACCAGCGCAGAAAGAGGCCCGAGGGCGCCGGATCGTACTCGGCGACGACGCCGGCCCGACCGCCTGCCGGTGCGGCGGTCGCCGCGCCACCCTCGCCGGCTCCGCGCACGAGCCCGTCGGGCGGCGAGTCGGCCGTCGAGCTGCTCACGACACCCTCCCCGGGGGCGACGCCGGTCTGGTCGGAGCGCTCGACCGCCGTGCGCCAACGGGAGAACGCGCTCATGCTGTTCTCCGCTCGACGCCCAACCGGCGGTCATGGCCGGAGCGGCGTTCGAGCCAGAGGTCGGCGCCCGCGGCCATCAGGCGTCGCTCCGTGCAGATGCGCCGGTCGACTTTCGCACGCCGCTCCGGGGCGATCTCGACCAGGCCGGAGGTGATCGAGAAGCGCACCGCCTTGCGCCGTTCGAGGCGCATGTAGTCGGACGCGTATTCGATCGCCCGCGGCAGGCTCAGCTCGGTGTTCGCCGTGAGCCGGGTGACCTCGCTCGAGTCGTCGGCCGCAATCACCGCGGCGCGAAGGCGGCGATAGGTGGCAGGGTCGTCAGGCATTGCGATGCCCCTCTCTCGCGCGCGCCACGCTGCCCGACATCCTGAACGTCTCGTCGCCGATCGACAGCTCGGCGGACGAGCCTTCGCCGTCGAGTGCGAGCCAGGCCTCGACGGCGCGGACCAGACGATCGGCGTCGGCCGGGTCCCATTCCGAGCGCACCCGGACGTCGGTCGAGCCGGCGTCGCGCCACAGGCTCGAACGGCTCACGATGGCTGCCAGCTCGGGCATCAGCGGTTGCAGCTTCGAGCCTTCGGCGAGGTCGATGCGAATCTCCACCATACGGTCCTCCAGACGCGAGTGGTCGACCCGGGCCGCGACGGCAACGGGCCGCACAACGACTCCCGTCACGCTGCTCGGACGGGCTCGCGGCGCCTGGATCTTTGGAGGCCGCACTACGACTCGCGTGCCAAAAACGCCTTCAGACACGTCGAGCGAGATCACCATAGCACTGTCTAATGGCACCACCCCCCTTTTGCGGAAGACATACGGTTTTCGGGGAGTGCCGCCGCGGCGAGCCCCCGCGGGCGTCCGGTACCTGCCGAGGCCGGTGGCGCGGCGCTCAGGGGATCAGCGACCGGCGGAGAGCCAGCGCCACGGCGTGTGTCCGGTTGACGGCCGCGAGCTTCGCGACCGCGCTGTCGACGTGCGCGCGCACCGTGTGCAGGGGCAGCGCGTACTGCGCGGCGATCGCCGAGGCCCGGGCCCCGCCCGCGACCAGGCCCAGGATCTCGCGCTCGCGGGCGTTGAGCGTCGCGACCTCCGGGCCTCGCTCGGGCACGGCGACACGCCCGGCCAAGGACGGATCGACGAACGAGTCCCCGGCGAGCACCGCTTCGATCGCCCGGAGTAGGTCGCGGAGCGGCGCCCCCTTCAGCACGAACCCCCTGACGCCTGCCTCGAGCGCGGTCTCGAGCGTCTCCGGGTCCGGGAAGCCGGTATACAGGATGACGGCGGTCCTGCTCGAGCGGAGCGCCAGGTCGTGTGCGACCTCGAGCCCGCTGCGGCCCGGCATCTGGCTGTCGAGGATCGCGATCTCGGGCTCGAGCTCCTCGATCTGGCGCAGCGCCTCGAGGCCGTCGGTCGCCTCACCGACGAGCTCGATCGCAGGCTGCCGGTCGAGTAACGCCGCGACGGCCGCGACGACCGCGGGGTGATCGTCGGCGACGGTACAGCGGGCGGCGCCTCGACTAGCCACGGCTCCCGCCGGGCCACCCGTCGGATCCTGGTGGGAGATAGCAGCGCCAGCCTCCGGCAAGCGCAGGCAGCGACGCCGGCGCCGGCACGGACGCGCCGACGCCCGGCCCGGCGGTCGCCCCGCCGGCCCCGTGGCGCGCCTCGGCGAGTCGGATCACGACCTCGCTCTCGTGCTCCAGGCAGAGGGGGCCGAGCGTCTTCGTGTCGCACCCGTCGGCGTCGCACGTGCGCAGGGTCGGCATCACGCCCCCTCTCCGAAGGGTGCCCCCGCCGCCACGACCGCCCGCGACGCGGCCCGCCAGCGCCGCGCCAGGGATTGCCCGGCCGTGTCGATGACGACGAATCGGTCGGCGATCCTGACGATCGTCCCGAAGCCGACGTGGAGCGGGTCGACGATCACGCGTTCCGGCCCGCCGCGGTGCGCCTCGGACGACGCCGGCACGACGCTGCGGCAGCGTGCGTCGCCGCACTCGCACGGCAACTCCTCGGCGTTCCTCGGGCGAGCCGCGGCGAGCTCGGTCACCACCGCCCGGCTTGACTGCGCGACCTGCGCGCGAGGCTGCGCAACGCTCAGGCGGGGAACCTTCGACAGCGAGGGTGCTCTGGCCATGTCTACCTCCGGGGGTCGGGCCTGCTCGCCGACCAGAGGGCGAATGCCGCCCGGCCGGACGAATCGACGCCTGCCCACACCGGCTGAGGGAGGCCGTATCGCCGGGTCGTTGCCTGTGACCCGAGCCGAACCGCGGAAGCCGCCGACCTGCTCCGGCGACGTCAAGAGTTAACACTACCACCGGCGAGGCCGGGCTGCCGGCCGCCCGGAGCGGCTCTTTGACGAGACAGCGACAGATTGTTGAGTGCTTCAGTATCCCGCCGCGATGCCGATGGGTGAGGTATGACCATCACCCAGGCACGCGGCTCACCGGGTCAGGCAGTCGTCGAGCTCGCGCTCGTCCTCCCGATTTTCGTCGGACTGCTCCTTGCCGTGATCGGCGTCGGCAGCTTCTACGGCCAGCGGCAGACCCTGATCGCGGCGACCGCGGCCGCCGCCCGCTTCGAGTCGGTGTGCAACGCCGCGACGACCGGCGACGCCACGACGATCGGCCAGTCGGCCATGCCGAACATCACCCCGGCGCCGACGTTCACATACGTCCTCCAGGGGACATCGACCGCGCAACCACACGCGGCCGGCTGCGCGATCGCGAGCGGCACGGCGATCACCGTCACCGCACTGGCGCCGAACGTGACGGTCAAGCTCTATGCGTTCTCGATCTCGTTGCCGCTCACGAGCTCTCTGACGGTCGTCGAGCAATGACCCGCCGCAGCCGGTCGATCAGGCGCGCGGGCGAGAGAGGCCAGGTCGTGATCATGGGGGCCGCCATGCTGATCGCCGTCATCGCGGCGGCGGCGCTCGCGATCGACCTCGGCGCCAACGCGTCGGTGCGGGCGCAGCTGCAGGGCGTCGCCGACGCCGCGGCCTTCGCCGGGGCCCGCTACCTGCCCGAGCTCGCGGCCTCGGGCACCTGCAGCCCGGTCCCGAGCGACATCGCTGCGGCGGCCGCCTGCAACCTCGTCACCGCCAATCTCGCCGGCAGCGGCCAGGCGGCGAGCGCGCAGACGACGTGGTCGGTGTCGTCCGCGGGGACGAGCATCCAGATCGTCGTGGCCGCCAGCGCGCCCAGCCTGTTCGCCGGCGTGCTCGGGATCAAGACGACCCGGATCTCGGCGGTGTCGACGGCCAGGAACACCCCGATCGCCACCGGTCCGCCGGCCCTGCTCTTCGCGGGCGACGCGGCCTGCTCCGGGATCGGGATCACGATCCGCGTCAACAACTCGACGGCGACCGACAACGGAGCCTTCATGCAGAGCAACGGCGCCCTCAACATCTCGCTCAACCAGGGCACGTTCGGCCCCACGACCTACGGTGGCCCGAACCACTGCCCGGCCTCGATCGCTTCGACGAACAACAACTCGGCGACGTTCAACGGCTCGCAGACACCGACGTTCGACGCGACGAGCCACGCCTTCCCACTGACGTACAGCCAGGCCTCGATCTGCGCCCAGCCGGGCGCCACCAACGGCACGAACCTCACCGTCACATCCGGCTCGACGGGCATCTACTGCGCCACGGGCACGATCACCGGCGGCGGCGCGACGTTCGCCTCCGGCGCCGCCGGCCTGACGCTGATCGCGGCCCAGATCAACCTCAGTGCCGGCACGATCACCCTGACGCCCTTCTACCAGGGGCTGCTTCTGCTGCAGACCGGCGCGGCCTCCACGCTCACCCTGGGCGGGAACGTCGTCAGCATCACCGGTGTGATCGACGTCCCCTCGGGCACCGTCAGCGTCACCGGCGCCAACAACACGATCAACGGCTTCGTCGAGGCGAAGGACATCAACATCCAGGGCATCCTCTCCCTCACCGGCACCGGCCCGCCCACCGGCGGCGCGCAGGCGAACAGCATCGACTACACGCAGTAGGCGAACGGCGGCTCGTCTGTCACACGCCCTGCCGCTCGATCGCGCGCGCGAAGGTGGTGCGAGCCTGGGCACTCGTGAACGTGACGATCGGGCCGTGCAGGAGCAGGCCCTCGGGGGCGCGCTCCCGGATCAGCGTGGGCAGGAAGTCCTGGGCGAGCCACTCGCGGCCGACGGCGACCGCGCAATGGGCGGTGATGCGGTGCAGGTCGTCGTCGAGGGTCTCGCTGTCCACCAGCACCGGGCGCCGCACGAACCGCGTCGGGCCCGCCGGCACGAGCCGGGCGATCTCCTCGACCAGCGCCTGCCCCGGCTCGAGCGCGCTCGTGAAGAACTCGATCTCGACGTCGCGGTAGCCGCGCGGGATCACGCGGAGCGCGACGACCTGCGAGTTCGGGATGTGCAGGATCTCGCC
>CAYXXE010000004.1:0-49281 GCA_964468985.1 uncultured Gaiellales bacterium
TCACGAGCGAGTCGAGCAGCACGAAGGAGAACGCGGACAGGGCGAGCCCGAACTCGAGCGCCCGCTCCGGCGCCAGCCGGCCGGACGCGACCGGCCGCGCCTCGGTGCGTTCGCCCATCAGCCTGTCGATGTCGCGATCGAGGTAGTGGTTCAACGCCGACGCTCCGCCGCACGCCAGCGCGAGCCCGAGCATCGTCACCGCCGCCGGCCAGGCGTGGGGTGCGCCGCCCGCGCCGACGAACAGCCCGGCGCCGCCCGTGAGCAGCAGCAGCGACATGATCCGCGGCTTCGTGAGCGTCACGTAGTCGCGGAGCGAGCCGGCCGCGGCGCCCGTCCGGGCGAAGGTCTGCGCCGCCGCGAAGACGGTCGCCGCGAACGCCGCCGCGGCGACGGCGAGGTGCACGTCATGGCCGGTGAAGAGCGCGGCGAGGCCGAACAGCGCGAGCGCCGCGAGTGCCGCGGGCAGCTGCCGGCGCGCCGTGACCCAGGCGATGGCGGCGAGCGCGGCGAGCGGCGGCAGCGCGAGCGCTGCGAGCACGCGGTGCGCCGTGCCCCAACCGGCGGCGCCCGAGACCACGGCGAGAGCCGTCCCCGCGACCGCGGCGGCCGCGGTCAGGCGCGCCCAGAAACCCATCAGGCTCCCCGCGATTCGGCCAGGCGGCGACGCAGGTCGCGCAGCGGGCGGGCGCTCGAGACGTACGGCACGCTGTCGAAGTTCCAGGGTGGCGGCGGCGAGGTCGTGTACCACTCGAGCGTGTCGGCCACCCACGGGTCGTTGTCGGCACGCGGCCCGGAGCGGGTCGTCTTCACGACGTTGACGACGAACACGAGCATGCCCGCGGTCATGATCGCCGACCCGATCGAGGACGTCAGGTTGTAGGCCTCCCACAGCCCGCCGTGGTTGTACGTGTAGATGCGGCGCACCATGCCGAGCATGCCGAGCATGTGCTGCGGGAAGAACGTGACGTTGAAGCCGACGAAGACGAGCCAGAACTGCAGCTTGCCGAGACCCTCGTCGAGGATCCGGCCGAACATCTTCGGCCACCAGTAGAAGAGGCCGCCGAAGATCGCGAAGATCGAGCCGCCGAACAGGACGTAGTGCAGGTGGGCGACGACGAAGTACGTGTCGGTCAGCTGCCAGTCGATCGGGAACGACGCCAGGAAGATCCCCGAGAGGCCGCCGATCGTGAAGACGCCGATGAAGCCGAGCGCCCACAGCATCGGCGTGTCGAACGAGATGTTGCCGCGCCAGAGCGTCGCCAGCCAGTTGAAGATCTTCACCCCGGTCGGGATCGCGATGATCATCGAGCTGAGCATGAAGAAGATGTCGAGCCCGATCGGCAGCCCGACCGCGAACATGTGGTG
Source organism: uncultured Gaiellales bacterium (assembly GCA_964468985.1). Classification (GTDB taxonomy): domain Bacteria; phylum Actinomycetota; class Thermoleophilia; order Gaiellales; family Gaiellaceae; genus PALSA-600. The sequence continues at coordinate 1,366 of CAYXXE010000004.1, forward strand.
GGCCCAGACGAGCAGCGAGTAGAACGCGATCCCGACGGTCGAGATGGCGACCGCCTTGTAGCCGAAGATCGGCTTGCGGGCGAACACGGGCAGGATCTCGGAGACGATCCCCATCGCCGGCAGGATCATCACGTAGACCTCGGGATGCCCGAAGAACCAGAACACGTGCTGGTACAGGAGCGGGCTGCCGCCGTGAGCCGGGTCGAAGAAGTGCGTGCCCGCCTGACGGTCGAGCAGCATCAGCGTCAGCCCGGCCGAGAGCGTCGGCAGGATGACGATCAGCAGCCAGGCGTACGTGACGATCGCCCAGACGAACAGCGGGATGCGCATCCACGACATGCCGGGCGCGCGCATGTTGTGCACCGTCACGACGATGTTGATCGCGCCGGTGAGCGAGGCGATCGACAGGATGTGCAGGCCGAGGATCCAGAGGTCCTGCCCGGAGCCCGGCGAGTGCACGGTCGAGAGCGGCACGTAGCTCGTCCATCCGGCCTGCGCCGAGCCGCCCTTGGCGAAGAAGCTCAGGAAGAGGACGAGCCCGCCGAAGAGGAAGAGCCAGTACGAGAGCGCGTTCAGGCGTGGGAAGGCCATGTCGCGCGCCCCGATCATCAGCGGCACGAGGTAGTTGCCGAAGCCGGCGAGGATCGGGACGACGACCAGGAAGATCATCGTCGTCCCGTGGATCGTCACCACCTGGTTGTACGAGCCCTTGGTCAGCAGGTGCTCGTTCGGCGTGGCGAGCTGCGCGCGGATGAGCAGCGCCAGCACGCCGCTGGCCGCGAAGAAGACCAGCGACGTGACGATGTAGAGGATCCCGATCCGCTTGTGGTCGACCGTCGTCAGCCACGAAGCAACCCGCCCGTTGCGCCAGTCGGCCCGGTACGCCGGGGCGGCTTCGACGTTCACGGCCATTACTGCGTGCTCCCCGCCGAGCTGCCCGTCGAGGTTGCGAAACGCTTCGTGTAGGCGATCAGCGCGTCGAGCTGGGCGGAGGTCCAGTTCGTCGCCACGGCGGGCATCTTGCCCTGGCCCTTGCGGAGCAGCGACTCGATGCCGGTCCGGTCGGCGAGCAGCGAGTTGCCGCCGAGCGCCGGGCCGACGTAGGCGTGGTCGAGCCGGTGGCACTTCATGCACACGCCCTGGAACTCCTCCTGGCCGAGCGCGAGCGCGTCGGCGCTCGTCGCGCGCTTCGCGATGAACGCGTCGTACTGGGCGCGCGGGACGACGTCGACGACCGCGTTCATCAGGGCGTGCTGGATCCCGCACAGCTCGGCGCAGTGGGCGACGTACGCGCCGGCGGGCGCCTCGAACCATGTCTTGTTGGTCTTGCCCGGGATCGCGTCGTACTTGCCGCCGAGATCGGGCACCCACCACGAGTGGTTGACGTCGAACGGCAGGCCGATCACCTCCTCGTGCACGACCTGATCGGCCGGCGCGACCATGCGGTCGATCGAGATCGCCCCGTTCGGATAGCGGAAGAGCCAGTAGTACTGGTGGCCCTCGATCTGGATCGTGGTCGAGTCGGCGGCGCTGGCCTTGGGCGCGTCGGCGATGCCCGGCAGCTTGTAGAAGATGAAGGCGCCGATGGCGGCGAGGATCACGACCGGGAAGACCGTCCAGGCGACCTCGAGTCGGCTCGAGCCATGGATCTGCGGGCCCTCGGCCGTCCGGCTGCGGCGGCCCCGGCGGTACTTCACGACGAAGAGCACCAGCGCGCCCTCGACCACCAGCAGGATGACGCCGCAGAAGATCGCGACGAAGATGAACGAGTCCTGGATGCGGTGCGCGTTCGGCGAGTGGGGCGTCCCGGGCAGGAAGCCGCCGTTCGAGGCCGAGGCGGCGGCCGCCGCGGCCAGGGCGGCAATTCCTGTGGCAACACTCGTCCCGAGGATGGAGAGGGCGATCCGGCGCACGCCGATGGCATCGTATAGAGCGTGGAACCGATGAGTCAGGTTGACCTCCCCGCCGCCGTGGCGCCCCCGTTCGACGTCTTCGTCAACGGCGTGCGCCAGGAGGAGGGCCGGGACTTCGATGTCGTGGGCCGGGCGATCGTCTTCCGCCGCCGGCTCGTTCGTGAAGGCCGGCTCGGCTTCTGGCGCTGGCTGTCGATCTTCCTCGGCGTCGCCGGCACGTATCGCGGCCACGAGACGGTGGACGTCGTCTACACGGTGGCGGGACAGCGGCACGTCGCCACGCTCGAGCCGACCGAGTCGCCCCCGGCGTAGGCCTCGTACGGCGGGTACTGTCCGGCGGTCGTGGGGTACCTCCTCGAACGCCGCCCTGGGCTCGGCCGCCTCGCCGACGTGGTGGGCTGGCGCCACGCGACGACGGCCCTCCTCCTGGCTCTCGTCGCGATCTCGGCGTATCTCCGGACCCGCGAGCTCCACGCGCACTTCTGGATCGACGAGGGCCTCTCGGTCGGGATCGCCCACCATCACTGGTCGTCGATCCCGCACCTCCTGCTCCGGGACGGCTCGCCGCCCGCCTACTACATGCTCCTCGGTCTCTGGATCCGGGCCTTCGGGGACGGCGCGGAATCGACGCACCTCCTGTCGCTCGCCTTCGCGCTCGGCTGCATCCCGCTCGCCTACTGGGTCGGGCGGGCCGCCTTCGACCGCCTCACGGGCTGGTACTGCGCCGGCCTGGCCGCCTTCGACCCGTACCTGACCTACTACGGCCAGGAGACGCGGATGTACAGCATGCAGGCCTTCCTCGGCCTGGTCGCGACCCTCGCCTGGGTGAAGGGGATCGCCGACGGCCGGCGCCGCTGGCTGCCGCTGCTCGCCGTCGTGCTCGACCTGATGGTCTACACCCACAACTGGGCGCTCTTCCTGTGCGTCGGCTTCGCCGTGGCGACCATCCTCTTCGCCAGGGAGCGGCTGAAGGACTTCCTGCTCGTCGCCGCCGTCGTGGTCGCCGGCTACCTGCCCTGGCTGCCGACGCTCCTCTCGCAGGCCAAGCACACCGGCGCCCCCTGGGCGACCCGGCCGAACTTCCACGACCTCGTCCTGGCGCCGGGCGCCGTGCTCTCGGGCGACGCGCCGTTCATGGCGTTCGCGCTGGCCGGCGGCGTCGGCCTCGCGGCGGTCGTCCGCGGCCCGCGCGACCGCGAGCGGCTGCTGGTGCTTTCGCTGGCGACGATCATCGGCGCCTCCGTTCTGATCGCGTGGGTCTCGTCGCAGGTCACCCCGGCCTGGACGACCCGCTACTTCGCGATCGTGCTCGGGCCGCTCCTGCTGCTCGGGGCCCGCGCGCTCTTCAAGGCCCAACGGCTGGGCCTGTTCGCCCTCGTCGCGATCGTCTTCCTCTGGATGGGCTTCCAGGTCAAGGACAACAAGGAGAACGCCAACCGCATCGCCGTCGGCCTCGCCCCGTACGTGCACCCCGGCACGCTCGTCATCTCGACGCACCCCGAGGAGATCCCGGTGCTCCGGTACTACCTCGGCGCGGGCCTCCGTTGGGGCGACACCCTGGGTCCGGTCTCCGACCCTCGCATCTTCGACTGGCGGGACGCCGTCTCGCGTCTGCAGGCGGCTCCGGCCAGGCAGCTGCTCGACGCGGACGTCCGCAGCGTCCCCATCGGCCAGGACTTCGTCGTCGTGACGCCGGTCTTCCGCGACTACCGATCGTGGAAGTCGCGCTGGACGAAGCTCGTCTGGAAGACGTCGACCCGCTGGTCGGCCCTGCTCGCGGCCGATCCGAGCATCCGTCTGGTCGGCCAGGTGACCACGGACGAGGTCGCCGTCCAGGAGAACTACTTCAAGCTGCTGCAGGCGTTCGTCTATCGTCGCATCGGCTAAGGTGCCTCGGCGGCGGGCGCCGTTTCGTTTTCATGACCATCGAGACCAACTCAACGACGCTCGTGCTCGGCGGCGGGCCGGCAGGCCTGACGGCCGGCTATCTCCTCGGCAAGGCGGGCCGGGACGTCCTCGTGCTCGAGGCCGAGGAGCAGGTGGGCGGTCTCGCCAAGACCGTCGAGGTCGACGGGTACCGCTTCGATCTGGGCGGTCACCGCTTCTTCACCAAGTCGGTCGAGGTGGACACGCTCTGGCACGAGGTGCTGGGCGACGAGTTCCTGCTCCGCCCGCGAATGTCGCGCATCTTCTGGAACGGGCGCTACCTCGACTACCCGCTGCGCGGCGCCGATGTCGTGCGGAAGCTCGGCCCGGTGGAGCTCACCCGCTGCATGGCCTCCTACGCACGGGCGGCGCTCCGGCGGCACAAGGTCGACGAGACGCTCGAGGACTGGGTCACGAACCGTTTCGGCAGGCGCCTGTTCGAGCTGTTCTTCAAGTCCTACACCGAGAAGGTGTGGGGCGTGCCGACCTCCGAGATCCGGGCCGAGTGGGCCGCGCAGCGGATCAAGGGGCTCTCGTTCTTCTCCGCGGCGAAGGCCGCGTTCTTCGGCAACGCCGGCAACAAGGTGAAGAGCCTCATCTCGGAGTTCAACTACCCGCGCTTCGGGCCGGGGCAGATGTGGGACGCCATGACGGCGGCCATCGAGGGCCAGGGCGGCGAGGTCCGCACCCTGGCGCCGGTCGACCGGATCGAGCTCGCCGGCGGACGTGTGGTCGAGGTCCAGGCGGGCGGTGTGTCGTTCCCGCTGCCGGACGCCGTCGTCTCGTCTCTTCCGCTCCGCGAGGTCGTGCTGATGGCGCACCCCCGGCCGCCGCAGCAGGTCGTCGAGGCCGCCCTCGGCCTCAGCTACCGCGACTTCCTCACCGTCGCGCTCGTGGTCGACGGCGAGGATCTCTTCCCCGACAACTGGATCTACATCCACGAGCCCGCGGTGCAGGTGGGCCGCATCCAGAACTACCGCTCCTGGTCGCCGTGGATGGTCCCGGATCCCGACAAGGCCTGCGTCGGGCTCGAGTACTTCTGCTTCGCCGGCGACGAGCTCTGGAACATGAGCGACGACGACCTCGTCGCGCTCGCGACCGACGAGCTCGAGCGGCTCGGCCTCGCCGACCGCTCGAAGGTCGAGCGCGGCTTCGCGATCCGGGTGCCGAAGGCCTACCCGATCTACGACGGCAAGTACGCGGAGCGGGTCGCGACGATCCGTGGGTGGCTGGACGGGATCGACAACCTCCAGCAGGTCGGCCGCAACGGCCTCCACCGCTACAACAACTCCGACCACTCGATGCTGACGGCCATGCGCGCCGTCGACAATCTGATCGCCGGCGCCCATCACGACATCTGGGAGGTCAACGCGGAGAGCGTGTACCACGAGACCGATGTCCCGGACGAGCAGCCCTATCGCGTAGCACCCGATCCGCCCGAGCTGCAGGCCCTCCGCGAGGGCCGCGCACCCGTCACCTGAGCGCGCGCTCGGGCCGGATCGTCCTCGTCCTCGCGACGCTGTTCGCGGCGACGTTCTCGGTCGTGCTGGCGTGGCCGGCGATCTGGCGCGTGCCGCTGAACGTCGACGAGGAGCTGACGCTCTTCGTCGCGCACCACTCCGCGGGGCGGATCTTCCACATCGTCTCGTCGGAGCGCGGCGGCGGCCCGCTCCATTTCTGGCTCGAGCACGTCGTCCTCGGCTGGTCGAACAGCCTGCCCGGCCTGCGCGGCCCGTCGGTGGCGTTCTTCGTCCTCGCGCTGCCCGCCGTGGCGCTGGTGGCGCTCGAGCTCGCGGGGGCCGAGATCGCGGCCGCCGTCGTGCTGCTCACCGCCGTCTCGCCGATCCCGTCGATGTACGTGACGTTCGGGCGGCCGCACACGATGCTGTTCGCCTGGCTGATGTGGGCGACGGTGCCGGCGCTCCGCGCCGCGCGCACGGGGTCGCGACGCTGGTGGGCCCTGGCCGGGGCGGCGCTCGGCGCGAGCGTGTTCGTCCATCCGACCGCACCGCTGTATGCCCTCACGACGTTCGGCTGCGCGCTGCTGTACGCCAGGCGCCCGTGGCGCCGGCTGGCGTCCGAGGCGTGGCCGGGTGTGGTGACGCTCTTCGTCACGTTCGTCCCGTACTACGCGCGCACCCTGCACGTCCTGGGCGACCGCTACGGCGTCGGCCGTGGCTCCAAGCACGGCGGGGCCCGAACCTTCAGCGGCAACCCGGTGTGGGTGGACGCGATCCACTTCGTCGCGCCCGGCCGGCATGAGCTCAACGCCTTCACCGCGCTCGCGCTCGTCGGGCTGGTGGTGCTCCTCCTGCGCCGGTCGCGGGTCGCGCTGATCTGTGCGGCGACCGTGCTCGCGCCGGTCGCCTTCTTCAGCTGGGTCCCGGCGACGGGCCGGGCGGCGCTCTTCTTCGACCGGTACATGATCCCGGTCACGCCGGCCTTCCTGATCCTCGTCTGCACCGGGTGCGCGACGGTGGCCGGCCGGGCCGGTCGCGCCCGCCTGCTCGTCTTCGTCGTCCTCGTCGCCGGCCTGTACTCCGCCGAGCTGCACGTCGACCTCGCCCGGCGCGGCGGAGCGGCGGGGCTCCAGCTGGCCGGGGTGACCAGGGCCGTGCAGCGGGTGTCCGGGGGCTCCGTGCTCTTCGGAACGACCGGCTCGGAAGGCGTCGGCAACCCCGCCGGCCAGTTCAGCTACGGGCGGCCGGCGAACCTGCTCGACCGCTACCTCTCGCTCAGGCTCCCGGGTCTCCGCCTCGTGAACGACGACGACTGCCTGCTGGCGCGGCCGTTCCTCAGGTCGGCGCCCGCCCACGGGCTCTGGCTCTTCTATGCGGCCCGCTCCGACGAGGAGGCCGCCGCAGCGGCGGCGCTCGTGAGCGGCGACGGCCTGCTCGTCACCCGCCCGGAGCCGGCCTACTTCCTCGTGCGAACGACTCGGGCGCTCCCGCCGCGCCGGCTGTTCGAGGTCGGGATCCGCCTGCGCAAGCGCTGGCAGCACGCCGTGCGGGCGAACCGGCGCGCGACCGAGCTGATCGAGGCCGACGAGGCGGTGCTCTCACATCCGGCCCGCTGTGTCCCGCAGGGCCCGCTCGGCGACCCCGACATCTCGCCCGACTGGCCGCTCGAGAAAGGCGCCTGAGCGAGCGCCGCGCCGAGTACGCTCCCGCCCGTGAGCCGGATCCTGATCCTGACCGCCAGCATCGGCGAGGGCCACGACCTGCCCGCCCGCACGCTGGCGCAGCAGCTCGTGGCCGAGCATGCCGGGACGGAGGTGGTCGTCGAGGACGGGCTGGCCGTGCTCGGCCGGCCGTTCACGTGGCTCGAGAGCGTGCCGGGCGTCATCTTCTACAAGGCCCAGTGGCTCTACGACCTGGTGTTCAGGGTGCTGATCGACGGGCCGGCACGGCAGCCGACGCGCCGCCTGGCTGTCCGCCTCGGTTCGCCGAGGCTCCTCCGTCTGATCGACCGGGTGCAGCCGGACGCCGTCGTCTCGGTCTACCCGGTCACCACCGAGGTGCTCGGCGCCCTGCGCCGGCGCGGCCGGCTGCAGGTGCCGGTGGTGGCCGCGATCACCGACCTGGCGATGATGCGCTGGTGGGCCGCCCCGGGGCTCGACCTTCATCTCGTCACGCATCCCGAGTCGATCCCCGAGGTCATCGACGTCGCCGGCGCCGGGTCGCGCGTCGAGGCGGTGCACGGACTGACGCGGCCCGAGTTCGCCGAGCCGTGTGACCCCGTGGCCGCCCGGCGCGACCTCGACCTGCCGGCGGCCGCCAAGGTGGTGCTCGTGTCGGGCGGCGGCTGGGGCGTCGGCGACCTGGACTCGGCGATCGACGTCGCGCTCTCGCTCGGCGCAGACGAGGTGGTTGCCCTCTGCGGCCGCAACGAGCCGCTCCGGCTCCGGCTCGAGCGCGCCTACGGGCGCGAGCGCCGGGTCCGCGTCGTCGGCTTCACCGAGCAGATGAGCGAATGGCTCGCCTCGGCCGACGCGCTCGTGCACTCGACCGGCGGGCTCACGGTCCTCGAGGCGAACATCCGGGGCTGCCCGACGATCTCCTACGGCTGGGGCCGCGGGCACGTGCGCGCGAACAACGAGGCCTTCGAGCGCTTCGGGCTCGCCGAGGTCGCCGGCACACGTGTCGAGCTCGTCGCGGCGCTGGAGCGCGCGCTCGGCGGCCGGCGGCGCGCCGCCGATCTCTCGCTCGCCGCGCTGCCGTCGGCGGCGTCGCTGGTGCTCGCGCTCATCGCATGAGCCGTGGCCTTCTGTGAGCCTGGCGGCGACGGCGACCTGGCTCGTCCCCGCCCCGGCGCCCGTCTGCCGGCCGCTGGCCACGGCGCTGCGGATTCCGTGCCGGCTCGACCACGAGCGCGGAGTCGCCGTCACCTTCGACGACGGGCCGCACGAGGAGGGGACACCGGCCGTGCTCGACATCCTCGCCCAGAAGGGGGCGCGGGCGACGTTCTTCCTGGTCGGTGAGCAGGTGGCGCGCCGGCCGGCGCTCGCCCGCCGAATCGTCGCGGAGGGGCACGAGGTCGCCCTGCACGGCTACCGCCACACGCTGCTGCTGCGACGCCGGACGAGCGAGCTGGCGGCCGACCTCGACCGCTGCCTGGCGACGATCGCCGACGTCACGGGGGTCGCGCCGACCCTCTACCGTCCGCCGTACGGCGTCTTCAGCGCGGGCGCGCTCGAGCTGGTGCGGGAACGCGGGTGGCTGCCGTTGCTCTGGTCGACCTGGGGGCGCGACTGGCGCCGTCGGACGACGCCTCAGGAGATCGCGCGGCTCGCGACGAGGGGCCTGCGGGCGGGTGACGTCGTGCTGCTGCACGACTCGGACGCCTACAGCTCGGCCGGCTCCTGGCGCAACACCGCGGCGGCGCTGCCGTCGGTCCTCGACGCGGCCGCCGCCCTGGGCGTGCCGCTGGTCGCGGTCAGCCAGTCGACGTAGCGGCGGACGCCGTCCGCGAAGGTCGTCGTCGGCTGCCAGCCGAGCTCGGCGAGCGCCCGCGCGCCCGACGGGTTGGCTCCCTTCAGGTCGCCGGTGCGGCCCTCGACATGCACGATCGCCACATCCCCGACGACGTCACGGACGGCGCGGGCGATGCCGCGCACGCTCACGGTCTCGGTGCCGACGAGGTTGTAGACGCGGTTGGCGGCGGCCGGGGCGAGCGCGGCGACGACGCCGTCGGCGAGGTCCTCGACGTAGACGAAGCGCCGCGACTGCGTGCCGTCCCCCGCGATCGTGAGCGGCTGCCCGCTCAGCGCCTTGTTGACGAAGGCCGGGACGACCGCGGCCGGGCGCGCGCGCGGCCCGAACGGGATCCCGAAGCGGAGGATCGTGTGCTCGACCCCGTAGAGCTCGCCGTACGAGCGCACGTACATCTCGCCCGCGATCTTGGTGGCGGTGTAGAAGTGCTTCGGCAGGGGCAGCGCGGTGTCCTCGTCGATGGCGTCCGGCCCGGTGGCGTCGCCGTAGACCCAGATCGTGCTCGCGTAGACGAACCGCCCGACGCCCGCCTGGCGCGCCGCCTCCAGCAGCACCTGCGTGCCGCGGACGTTCACCTCGTCGGTGCGGGTGGGATCCTTCGCGACGATGTCGACATCGGCCATCGCGGCCAGGTGGACGACGACGTCGCTGCCGGCGAGCGCGGCCGCCGCGGCCTCGGGATCGCACAGGTCGCCGATCACGTTCTCGACGCCGCCGCCGTAGGGGAAGGGGATCAGGTCGAAGTTGCGGGTCTCATGGCCGGCCGCGACGAGCCGGTCGACGACATGCGATCCGATGAAGCCGGAGCCTCCGGTGACGACGATCTTCATGCGGGCTCCTCGGCCGTGGGTTGGTAATAGAGCGGGACGCACCAGTGGTTCTGCGCCACCCAGTCGGTGTTCGGCAGGTCGGCGTGGCTGCCCAGGATGCGATGGCAGGGCTCGTCGTAGACCTTGCCGGTCGAGCGCTCGATCGGCTCGAACACGATGTACTTGTAGAAGCCGGAGGTCATGCCGTCGGGGAGCTGCAGGCGGGCCGGGTGGACGGGGTCGAGCAAGGTCTTCGCCGCGGCGTTCTTCCAGGCGACGATCTCGTCGAGGCGGTCGACCTGCACGACGCCGAGCGCGGCGGTGAACTCGTTGAGGCGGAAGTTGAGGCCGAGCCGGGCGTAGTCCGGCTTGCCGTAGTTCCGGAACGCGCGCGCGAACTCGAGCACCTCCTCGTGCTTCGACACGAGCATCCCACCCTCGCCCGTCGAGATCGTCTTCGTCGGCGCGAACGACCAGATGCCCGCGTCGCCCCAGGTGCCGGCGCGCGCGTCGTGCCAGGCGGCACCGTGGGCGTGCGCGCAATCCTCGAGCAGGACGATCCCCTCGGCCTCGCAGAGGCGGGCGATCTGCTCCACCTCGAACGCGATGTGACCGCCGATGTGCACCAGGAAGACCGCCCGGGGCGAGTGCTCGCGCACCTTCCGCTCGAGGTCGGCGAAGGACATGCAGAGGTCGTCGCGGTTGCAGTCGACGAACTCGACCTTCGCCCCCGCGTGGAGCGCGGCGAGCGGTGTCGCCATGAACGTGTTCGACGGGCAGAGCACGGTCTTGCCCCGTACGTCCGCCCACTCGAGCGCGGCCAGCGCCGCGCCGGTCCAACCGTTGAAGGCGACCGCAGCGAGGCCGTTCCAGCGCGCCCACCGCTCCTCGAACTCCCGGGTCAGCTCGCCCTCGGACCAGCGGTTCTCGTCGAGGATCCGATCCCAGAGCGCGTGGAGCCGCTCGCGGTCGCGATGGTCGAAGCCGATCGCGAAGCGCGCAAGGTCGGCCGGGATGCCGGGGGCGAGCATCGGCGGAACCCTACCGGGGACAGCGGTTCTTGTCCCCGGAGAACCGTCGTGCGAGAGCCCCCGGGACGGGCGGGGGCGCCTCGGCCCGTCTATTCCAGGCCGGCTTCGTGCAGCGGCCGGCGAGCCCAGGCGAACTTGTCCGCGTACCAGCCGTCGAGCGGCAGCAGCGTGACGCCTTCGTCGGAGGACTGGATGAACCAGCCGTTGCCCAGGTAGAGCGCCGTGTGGTCGACCTCGTCGGGGGTCGAGCGAGGCCCGTTCGCCCCGAAGAACATCACGTCGCCCGGCTCGAGCCGGGCGGCCGGGATCCGCTGCGAGCGCGGGACCTCGCCGCTCATCACGTAGGTCGTGCGTCCCCTGAGCATTCCGGCGAGCGAGCCCTCGTTCGGGTAACTCGTCAACTTGTAGACCCGCCAGACGAAGCCGGAGCAGTCGAACCCGCCCGCGGCGGGGACGCCGAAGTCGACCTCGGCCGTCGGGCTCGTGCCGCCCCACACGTACGGGTAGCCGACGTAGTGGACCGCGGTCTTCAGGATCTGCTGCTGCCACGGCGTCAACGTGGGCACCGTGAGTGCGTCGGCCGCCTGCTGAATCTCCGCCACGCTGCCGGGGTCGAGCGTGAGGAGCTGGGCGAACGACCAGGCCGCCTCGGCCCGGGTCGCGGGCTGGTTCGGCAGGAGCTCGAGGCTGTCCTGCGCCGCCGGGTGGTTCAGGCGCAGCCCCAGCATCCGGGCCACCGCCTCGGTGCCCGTGTTGGCGGGCGGCGCGAGGCCGGCCGCGACGAGCTTGGCCTGGATCTCGCGGGCCGCGCCCGCCAGCGAGAGATACGAGACGAGGGCGGCGTCGAGCTGCTTGATCGTCACTGCCTGCCCGGGCACCGTGGCGTGGTAGAGCACGGGCGCCGGCAGCTCCGGCACGGTCGTCGCGGGTGGAGCCGGCGGTGGCAGCGACTGCTTGACGACCGGGACCGAGGCCGGGGCGGCAGGCCCGGTGAGGACGGCGCCGGGGGCGTTGGCGACGGTGAACGACCACACGGCGATCGCGGCCCCGCCGCCGGTGAAGGAGGCCTTCACCGCCAGCGTGTGTAGCCCGTCCGCGAGCTTCGTCGTGTCGAGCCCGCCCGCGCCCAGGTCGAAGGTGTAGGGCGGGGCCGTGGCCGTGAAGAGCCCGGTCCCGTCGACGGCGAAGTCGACGTGGTCGACGGTCTGCCCGGGCACGTCGATCTCCCAGGGGACGACGCCCGCGACGACGGCGCCGCTGCCGATCGAGGAGTCGATCTCCACCGCGGCCGGCGCCGGCGCCGGGGTCGCCGGCGGGACCGCGGCGAGCTTCGCGGCGGCCGTGATCGCAGACGCCAGGGCAGCCTGGGTCAGCGGCGCCGAGGCGTGGAACGTCGCCGGGGAGGTGCCCAGGACACCCGCCTGGGTGACTGCCTGGATCTGGGGTGCGGCCCAGCTCGCCTGACCACTGTTCGCGGCATCGCCCGGTGACGCCGCGCCGAGCATCCCCACGGTGGCGACGGCGCACGCGAGAGCGAGGGCGTCGGGCCTGCGAAGCCTGGAGCGCAGCTGGGTCAGCCGTCGGACCATCACCCTTTGTATCGGAGCCGGCTCCGGCCCGCTTGAGCCTCGGCACCCCCCGATCCGGCGATCTTCGTGCCGTTTCGGCGCCGAAAGCGTGCCGATTCGCAAAAGGACACTTTCGGGGCCGCGGCCCGCCGGGTACCACGGATGCATCACATCCCTCGACCCGATCGGAGACTCCAGCCATGCATCGATTCCGTCCTCAACGAGCCCGCCTCCGGGCCGTCCTGCTCGGCCTTGCCGCGGCGCTCGCGATCGCGACCTCGCTCACAACCGTGGCGGCCGGCGGTGCGGTCGCCCGTGCCGACACCGCGTCCGCGGTGGTCGTCAGCCAGGTCTACGGGGGCGGCGGCAACTCGGGCGCCACCTTCGCGAACGACTTCGTCGAGCTGCTGAATCGCGGCTCGACGGCCGTCGACCTCTCCACGTGGTCGCTGCAGTACGCGACGGCCTCGGGCACGACCTGGCAGGCGACGCCGCTCACCGGAAGCATCGCGCCGGGGCGCTACTACCTGGTGCAGTTCGCGTCGACCGCGGCCGTGGGCGCCGCCCTACCGACGCCCGACCTGGCCGACACGACGAACCTCGCGGCGTCCGGAGGCAAGGTCGCGCTCGTCCGTGACGCGGCGCCCCTGACGTGCGGCGCGACCGTCGGCAGCTGTTCGGCCGCGCCGCTCGTCGCCGATCTCGTCGGGTACGGCTCGGCGACCGACTACGAGGGGGCGGCCGCGGCGCCGGCGCTCAGCAGCACGACCGCGGCCGTCCGCGCCTCCGCCGGGTGCGACGACACGGACGCGAACGGAGCCGACTTCACCGCCGCCCTGCCCGTGCCGCACAACTCCGCCTCGCCGAAGGTGGCGTGCTCCGGCGTCGTGGCCGGCGGCGGCGGCACCTCCGGTGCCGCGAGCGTGAATGTGACCGTCCAGTCGTCGCTCTCGATCACGCTCGACAAGCCGACGCTCAGCTTCGGGCAGGCGGCTCCGGGCCAGACGCCCGCGCCGCTCGCCGAGCATGTGACCGTCGTCAGCAACGATGCGGCGGGTTACACCCTCACGGTGCATCGCTCGGTGTTCACGCCCGGCGACCTGCCACTCGGCCTCTCCGCCGTCGCGCCTGCCGGCGGGCAGCTCGCATCCGGCCTGTCGGCGCTCGTCGCGTTGCCGATCGCGCCGGCGGCCGACCTGCTCGTCGGGACGCGGTCGGCCGCGACTGCCGCCGCGGGCGATCTGTGGCCGATATCGATCGGGTTCACGGCACCGTTGCCGGCCGTCGCCGCCGGGCTCCACACGGCGACCGTGACCTTCACGGTGATCGGCCGGTGACCGTCCGGCTCGGTCTCGCCCTCGCACTCGCGGCCGCCTCGGCGGGCGCGGGTGCGAGGGCCGAGGTCCCCCTCCGGAGTCCCGCGTCGCTCTCCGTCACGCCTGCGCATGTCCACCTCGCCGGTGCCGCAAGCGGCACGATCAGGGTCACGAACGCGGGTGCAGACGCGGTCGTCGTCGATGCCGGCTTCGCGGGGTACGCACTGGACACGCGCGGCCGGCCCCTGATTGCCCGGCGTGCGACGACGCGGTTTCTCGTGCGGCCGCGCCGCTTCTCGCTCCGGCCGGGCGGCGTCGAGCAGCTGAGCGTCCGGGCCGTGCTGCCCCGGACCGCCGCTCCCGGGGAGCACGACGGGCTCGTGCTGCTCGACACCCGTCCCACCGGCCCCGGGCATCTGTCGGTGTCGCTCCAGGTCGGGATCGTGGTCGACGTCCGGGTGCCCGGGAAGGTCGTGCGGCGGCTGGTCGTCCGGTCGCTGCAGGTCCGCCGTACCGCAACCGGGCGAGCGCTCCACCTGGTCGTGGCCAATCGCGGCAACATCTCCGAGTCCCTGGTCGCGCGCGTCTCGCTCCTCCGTCGCGGCCGGCTCGTCGCCCGCCTGCTGCCGCGCCCTACCGGCCACGGCCCGCAACGGATCCTGCCGCGGGCCGCAGGGGTCGTCGACCTGCCCTACCGCGGCTCCCTGCGCGGGCGAATGGTTGCGGTCGTGGCGCTCGTCCAGCCGGCCGGCCGGACGATCGTGCGCCGCTTCGCGGTGGTGCTGTAGCGGTGGGTGTCGCCTGCGAGACGCCGGCTCGGCACGACAACGCGCTCCCGATGCTTTACCATTCGCCACGTGATGTCTGCGAGCACGTCGTCGGTCGCCTGCACCTCGCCCTCGTCGGCTGCTGTCCGGCTGCCGCTCGGCCTCCTGTCCGGCATCGCGCTCCTCGGCCTTCCCCGGTAGGGGAGCGGCGCGCACATACCCGTCCACCCGCACCAGCGGGAACAGTGCGCCCTCTGATCGGAAGGAGCCCCAGCTCGTGTCAATGCCCTACTGGAAATATCGCCCGTACGACGTCGTCGACCTGCCCGACCGGACCTGGCCGAACGTCGTCCTCGACCGCGCGCCCGCCTGGTGCTCGACCGACCTGCGCGACGGGAACCAGGCACTCGCCAATCCGATGGATACGGCGCGCAAGCGGCGGTTCTTCGCGCTGCTGATCGAGCTCGGCTTCAAGGAGATCGAGGTCGGGTTCCCGGCTGCGTCGCAGACCGACTTCGAGTTCGTCCGCGCGCTGATCGACGAGAGCCTGATTCCCGACGACGTCTCGATCGCGGTGCTCACGCAGGCGCGCCCCGAGTTGATCGAGCGGACGTTCGAGGCCCTCGAGGGTGTCCGGCGGGGGATCATCCACCTCTACAACTCGACCTCGGCTGTCCAGCGGCGCGTCGTCTTCCGCCTCGACCGCGCAGGCGTGCTCGAGCTCGCCGTCCGCGGGACCGAGCTCTGCCGCCGGCTGGCCGATGGCTCAGGCTCGGAGATCGTCCTGCAGTACTCGCCCGAGAGCTTCCACCACACCGAGCTCGACTACGCGCTCGAGATCTGCGAGGCGGTCGCGACCGAGTGGGGCCCGACGCCCGACGCGAAGATGATCGTCAACCTGCCGACGACGGTCGAGCACTTCCCGCCGAACGTCTACGCCGACCGCATGGAGTGGTTCGGCCGGAACTTCTCGCGCCGAGCAGACGCGATCCTGTCGGTCCACCCGCACAACGACCGCGGCACCGCCGTCGCGACCGCCGAGCTCGGCCTGATGGCGGGCGCCGAGCGGGTCGAGGGCACGCTCTTCGGCAACGGCGAACGCACCGGCAACGTCGATCTCGTGACGATCGCGCTCAACCTGCTCACGCAGGGTGTCGACCCGCAGCTCGACTTCTCACGGCTCGACGACGCCCGCCGAATCGTCGAGGAGTGCAACGAGCTGCCCGTCCACCCGCGCCATCCGTGGGCGGGTGACCTGGTCTACACCGCCTTCTCAGGCTCGCACCAGGACGCGATCAAGAAGGGCATGCGCGCCCAGGAGCGGTCGGGCTCGGAGCTCTGGGACGTTCCGTACCTGCCGATCGACCCCGCCGACGTCGGGCGGACGTACGAGGCGATCATCCGGGTCAACTCGCAGTCCGGCAAGGGCGGCGTCGCCTACCTGCTGCTCTCCCGCTACGGCTTCGACCTGCCGCGCGGCCTGCAGGTCGAGTTCGCGCAGAAGGTGCAGGGGATCACCGATGCCCAGGGGGGCGAGCTGACCGCCGAGGAGATCCACGGCGTCTTCGACGCGACCTACCTCTCGGTCGCCGCGCCGTACGAGCTCGTCTCCTACCGTCACGAGGCGAACGACGGCGGTGATCGCCTGGTCGCCGCGCTCCGCTGCGACGGCGAGGCGGTGGAGCTGACCGGCGAGGGCAACGGCCCGATCGCCGCCCTCGTCCACGCCTTCGCGACGACGCTGGCGATTCCGATCAGCGTGCTCGACTACCACGAGCACTCGCTCGGGCGCGGCGAGGACGCGACCGCGGCGGCCTACGTCGAGGCGGATGTCGACGGTGAGCTGGTCTGGGGTGTCGGCGTGCATCCGAGCATCGTCACCGCCTCGCTGCGCGCCGTCGTCAACGCCGTCAACCGCGGGACCGCGCTGCGCGACGAGCGGACGGCCGCGCTGGAGCGGTTCGGGGCCGCCTCGGACGCCTGACGGGCCTGCCGAACGTCTACATCTAGCCGGCGACGGTCGCGATCACGACCGCGGCGGCGAAGCGGCCCTCATGGGTCAGGCTGACCGCCAGGTCGCTGATCCCCGCGGCCGCCGCGGCGGCCGCCGCCTCCCGTGTCAGGCGCAGCGTCGGCGCGCCCGACGGGGCGCTGACGACCTCGATCGTCCGCCACGGGACGGCCCCGTCGCGCGGGACGTCGAGCGCTTTGAAGGCCGCCTCCTTGGCCGCGAACCGGGCCGCGAGGCGTGACGACGAGAGTGCGGAGCCGCGCCGGCAGTCGTCGATCTCGCGATCGGTGTAGACGCGCTCCAGATACCGCTGCCCGAACGTCAGGAGGGAGTCGTCGACGGCGGCGACGGAGGCGAGGTCGATCCCGACGCGGTAGGCCATCACTCGAGCTCCAGGCTGCCCGCGACGTTGAGCGCGGTCACGCGGCCGCCGGCGAAGCGGGCACCCGCGACCGGCCGTAGGAGGACCCGGCGCTCGCCGCCCGGCTCGATCGAGAAGGCGTCGTCGGACGGCTCGAAGCCGTCCGCGACGATCCGGACGCCGTACGCGAGCCGGCGGCTGCGCAGGCGCACGAGGACGCCGTCGGCCCCTGGCTCCACGTCTGCCTCGAACCCGAGCTCGCCGACCGTCTCGATCGCGGCCGGCCTGCCGGCAGGAAAAGCGAAAGCCTGCGAGAGGAGCTCCGTGCCGCCGCGACCGTCCACGCGCTCGAGGGAGGCGACCACGACGTCGTGCTCGGGCGGGCCGAAGCGATACGCGTACGACGCGTCGACGAACCGACCGAGCATGCCTTCGACGTCACGGGTCAGCTGTCCGTGGGCCGGCAGGTCGAGTGACTCCGCGGCACCCTCGATCTGCTGTTCCCGGTCGCGGTAGAGCGCGATGCGCAGGCGCGCCGGGCCGGCCGTGGGGCCGTCGTTGGCGATGTGGACGGCGAGCCCCGCCAGACCCTCGTCGGTCAGCCACACCGCCGTCGGCGCCAGCAGCCGCCGCAGGTGGTGATAGGCGGCCTTCGGCCGGCCGAGCGAGTCGATCAGGCCCCAGCCCGCGCCGGGTGCGAGATCGCGCAGCCAGAGGACGATGCCGCCGGCGCACGGCGAGGCGTTGCGGCGCCACTCGCCGAAGACGGCCGCCGGCACCTCGCCGCCGACGGCACGCGACAGCTCCAGGTAGCGGTCGAGGTCGACCCTGCGAAGCTCGGCCGGCTCGACGCCGAACAGCTCGGCGAGATATGTGTCGCGGGCGTCGTCGAAGTCCCAGTCGGTGCCGACGTCCCGCGCCACCCCCGCCTTCCAGCGCGCGTCGCCGGTGTCGAGGCCGGCGAGCCCCATCGCCTCCAGCGAGACCGGGTCGGGGACGTTCGCGAGGGCGAGGCACTCGGCCGCGAACCGCACGGCGGCCTGCCGTGCGTCGCCGATCGGGCGCCGGTAGCCGCCGACGCCGAAGTAGTGCGACACGCCGCGGTCGAAGCGGAAGGGCAGCTCCCCGCCGCTCGGCGCCGACGGCACATAGACCGCGTCGGCCCCCGCCTCGCGCGCCCAGCGCGGCAGAAGCTCACCGAACAGCTCGCCGCGACCGAGCGCAGGGTCGAGGCCGAGCATCGCGACCTGCTGCTCGACCTCGCTGTTGCCGCACAGCACGGCCAGGCTGGGACGGCCGGCCAGCGACCGCAGGACGCCGCGCGCCTCCCGCTCGACGAGCTCGCGGAAGCCGTCGTCGGCGATCGGGTAGTCGAAGTTGGCGAACATGAAGTCCTGCCAGACGAGGATCCCGAGCTCGTCGCAGAGGTCGTGGAACGCCGGCGACTCGTAGCTCGACGTGCCGGGGATCCGCAGGATGTTCAGGCCACCGGCGCGCACCTGCTCGAGCGCCCGCCGCAGCTCGTCGGCGCTCGGGTTGAGGCCGGCCGCGTCGACCGGCGTCCAGACGGCGCCGCGCGCGAACACCGGCACGCCGTTGACGTGCAACGAGAAGACGTCGCGGTCGACGTCGTAGGACGGCCCGGGAGCGAGCGTGCGGAAGCCGACCTGGCCCGCGGCGAACGACCGGTCGCCGAGGTGGATCGTGACGTCATGGAGCGCCGGGTCGCCGTGCGTGTGCGGCCACCAGGCCGCGACGCCGGGCACCCGCAGCTCGCCGGCCGCGACGCCGTGCAACAGGGGAAAACTCGCCGAGTGGCCGCCGAGCTCGACACCGACCGTCGCGGGCAGGTCGCCGTCGAGGGCGCGCGCCCTCAGGCCGACCGTCAGCACGCCCACGTCGCCCTCGAGGCGCGGCAGCAGCGTGAGCTCGTCCACGACGAGGCCGCGTCGCCGCTCGAGCACGATCGGGCGCCAGGGACCGACCGCGGCGGGGCCTGGCGCGAAGCCCGGTGCCCGGCCGAGGAGCGCCTGCCGGAAGAAGCGGAGGTTGCCGTCGGCCAGGCGGGTCCGCCAGCGGGCGCGCGGCTTGCGCTGCTCCTCGAGCAGCGGGGCGAGCGCGGCGACATGGATCGTGAGCTCGTTGGCCCCGGCCAGGAGCCGGCCCACCGGCACCTCGTGCGCAACGAACATCGACGCCGTCTCGAGGATCCGCTCCCCGTTCAGAGCGACGGTCGCGACGCCGGCGAGGCCCTCGAACCGGAGCACGACCTCCTCGCCGGCCTCGGCGGGCGCCGCGGCGAACCGGGTGCGGAACCACCAGTCGACAGCGTCGAGGTCGCCGGGCTCGCCGGGACGCAGGCGCCCTGCGTCGCGGAGCGCGCTCGCCGCGGTGCCCGGCACGCGCACCGCCAGCCATTCCGACGGCTGCTCGCCCGGGGGCGCGGACGCGGCCTGCCAGCCTGCGTCGAGCGGCTGCCGCTCGTGCGCTGCGAGGGCGACGTCAGGCGACAACGTCGTCGAGCGCCGCCTGCGCTTCGTCCCAGGCCGCCGCGAGGTCGGCGACGGCCGGCTCCGGCTCGAACGGCCGCCTGCGGGCGAGCTTGAACGACAACGTCTTGCAACCGTCCACGATCCGCTGCAACGCAGCCGCCGGCCCGGCGCCGGCGTCGCCGAGCACCCAGTCGACGTGCGAGCGGCACACCTCGAACGCCGACCCGGCCATCCGGACGGTCGCGAAGGCATACGCATGGTAGTTCGCGGCGTCGCCGGCGAGCAGCTGCGGCAGGTCACGGTCGAGCGCCGCGCCGAAGCGGGCGAACGGATTCGTGGCCGGACGCCGGCCGAGCTGGCGCCGCAGCGACGCCCGGGCGGCCGCGCGCAGCTCGTCGCCGGTGAGCCGTGGCCCGGCGTCGAACCGGACGAGCTCGGTGAAGGGAGGCAGAACGTCGTCGGAGAACGGGCGACCGAGGCGGAAGACGTTGCGGTAGTCGTCTCCCGCGAGCTCGTACAGCGAGGAGTTGTGGAAGTAGCGGAGCACCTCGGCCTCGCGGTCGATCCCCTCCATCACCGCCGAGCTCTTCACGTGCTCGGTCCTGTACGAGGTCGCGGCCGTGTCGGGGAGGTAGAACGAATCCAGCTCGACGATCAGGGTGCGTCCCTCGGCGATCTGCTCGGCGATCTGGTCGGGCAGCGGCCGATACGGCTGCATCTCGTGGATGTCGATCCCGAACAGCTCCTCGAGGTCCTCGGCGGGCGGCTTGAAGAACGTCCACTGGTCGCCCTCGAAGTCCATCCGGACGGTGAAGCCCATCGCCGCCAGCGGCTCGTCGCCGCGCGCGTGCAGCAACTCGATCAGGATGTCCGTGTAGCAGTTCGTCTCGGTGTAGGCGCGGCCCTCGCGGTGGACGCGGTGTGGCTCGTACGTCGCAGGATCGAGACCGAACAGCGACACGGCCCCGCCGGGTCCACTGCTCATGTGTTCACCCCCAGAGCTGCTCGCGGACCGGGGTCGGCCACGCGGTCGGATCGAGGCCATGCGTCGCGAGCAGCGCGATCGTGATCCGCTCCTCGCCGAAGCCGAGGCATGCGGTGTGGGCCCGGTCGCCGTCCGACGTTCGCAGGTCGAACACGGACGAGAAGTGGTCCTGGTGGTAGTTGAACGACGCGACGGCGGTCGGCTCGGGCCCTGCGATCTGCACCTGGATCTCGAACTTGAGCTCCTGGTCGCGCTGGTTCGCCGAGAGCATGCGCCCGGCGCGCCCGAAGAACGGGTCGGACGCGACGTCGAACTCGGCAGCCAGGCCGATGCCGCGCAGCAGGCCGAGCGCGCGGTCGCGCCAGGCGTTGCGCCACTCGGCCACCGAGTCCGGCTCGCCGATCCGCACCATCTCGCGCTGGTGGAACATCTGCAGGCGAGCCGGATCGCCGCTCGGCTCGTGCCGGAAGACGTAGGCGCCCCCGGCGTCGATCGTCGCGCCGCCGGGCGGCAGCGCGCCTCGCGCTGCGATCGCCGGGTAGACCGGGTAGCACGCCGCGGGCGTCAGCACCAGCTCGGTCATGCGCTGGAACTCGCTCCAGTCCTCGCCGCCGCTCGCCCGCTCCTCCTGCGCGAGCGCCTCGGCCTCGCCGCCCTCGAACGAGAAGACGGTGCCGGCGAGATGCGGGAACGACTTCAGGTAGCCGACGGCCTCGAGCTGCCGGCGTGGCAGGAGCGGCGGGAACCGGAGCTGCTCGCTCCCGTCGGGGCCGGCGGCGCGGGCGATCAGCGCCTCCAGGCCGAGGCGGATGCCCTCGAAGACCGAGTTGCGGCCGTACAGGCCCGGGACGCCCGACGGGACGAGCAGCCCGGCCGCGACGAGGCTGTCGAGCAGCTCGGCCTGATCCGGGGTGGCGGGGCGGAACTCGGCCACGGTGGTCTAGACCTCCTTGGCGATGAGCAGCAGTCCGGCGTTGCGCTGGTGGATGCGCTCGTTGGCGATCATCAGCCGTGCGGACATCGTGTCGCGCAGGTGGCGGCCGACGCTGTACGGGGTGTCGTTCCGGTAGCCGCCGATGCCGGCGATGCCCATCGCGCCTTCGCAGACGCGCGGCGCCTGCTCGGAGGCGGCGAGCTTGAGCGTGTTGAACCGGAGCGCGGCGGCGAGCGTCCCGAGCCGCTCCCGGCCCGGCTCGTCCATGATCTCCTCGTAGTCGCGCAGGGCGCCGGTCACCTCGCCGCGCAGGAGCTGCAGCTCGGCGAGCAGCTCGGAGAGCCGCAGGGCGGCGGCCGGCGGCTCCGCGTTCGGCTCGCGCTTCTGGGCGCGGACGAAGGCTCGCGCGCGGTCGAAGGCGTCGGTCGCGATGCCGAGCCAGAGGTGCGACCAGAGAATGTGCGAGACGGGCACCATCGTCTCGGTCAGGATCTGCCGGCACGAAGTCGCGAGGACCTGGCCCGCCGGGAACTCGGCACGGACGACGAACGGGGGCGAGCAGGTGCCGCGCATCCCGAGCGGGTCCCAGGCGCCCATCTGCTCGAGCGTCAGCTGGTCGCCGGTCGTCAGCACCATCACCTGGTCGGACTCGTCGGCGTCGGGCGCGCGGCGGAGGGTGGTCAGGAGGTCGTCGGCGTTGGAGCCGTAGCTGACGGTCGTCGCCTTCTTCTCGAACGAGCAGAGGCCGTTCGCGCCGGGTGTCACGGCGGCGATCGACCGGCCGATGTCGCCGCCGGTCCCGACCTCGGAGGTGACCGAGGCGATCAGCCGCTGGCCGCCGGCGAGCTCGCGCAGGTACTCCTCGAACCACGGCGAGCCGTCGAGATGGCGGACGATGCAGGCGACCTGGATCTGGTGCATCGCGAAGACCATCGCGCTGGCGCCGCAGGTGCGGCCGAGCTCGAAGCAGGCCGCCGCGACGGTGCCGAACGGGAGGCCGCCGCCGCCGTACTCGACCGGCACGAGCGCCGACAGCGCCCCGATCTCCTTGAGGGCGTCGATCGACTCGACGGGGAAGCGCGCCCGACGGTCGACGTCGTCGGCGTTCGGTGCGGCGGTCTCGGCTGCGATTCGGCGGACGTCTTCGAGGAACACGGTCCGTGGATCGGCCACGAAGGGTCAGGCCTTTAGCTCTGCGACCGCGGCGCTGATCGACGCGATGCTCTCGAAGACGCTCCGCTTCAGCATCCGGTCGGGAAACTCGACGTCGAATGCGTCCTCGAGCGCGAGCATCAGGTTGACGCTCGCGTGCGAGGTCATGCCGGCCTGGTAGAGGTCTGCGTCCTCGGCCAGGCCGTCGGCGTCCACCGACAGGCGGGCATGGTCCTTGAGGACCGTGCGGACGGTGTCGGCGATGGGAGTCTGGTCTGGCACGCGGGGGCTCTCCTGCGGTGAGTCCGGGACGAAGCAGACAACGTAGCGGAGGCCGCGGTGCGCAGGCCGCTACAGGCGCTCGACGCGGGAGCCGCCCACGATCGCCTCGCGGCCGTCGGCGAAGCGCACGAGCGCCTTGTAGCCGCCGTCGTAGTCGTCGGCCCAGAGGAGCAGGGTCGCGTCGGCCCCCGACACGCGGCAGGGCGCCTCGAACGAGCCCTCGCCGTCGAGCCAGGCCCGGATGAACGGGTTCGTCGCCCGCTCGGCGGCGATCGTGGTCGCCTCCCGGTGGCCCGGGAGGACGATCGTGCCCGGGTCGAGCGCCAGGAGCACGTCCAGGATCGAATGCTTCAGGGCGGCGAGGTCGCCGGTCGGGCCGGCGGTGCCGCCGACGGTGCCCCGGAAGAGGACGTCGGCGGTCAGGCAGTGCGTCCCGTCGACGAGGAAGGCGAGGTGGTCGCTGCAGTGGCCGGGCGTGAACAGCGCCCGAATCGTGAGCCCGCCGCTGGTGACGGTGGCGCCGTCGGCCAGGCGCTCGTCGGCCTCGACCTTCGCGAGCGGGTGCGCGAGCAGCGGCACGGCCAGGCGCCGCGCGAGACCGGCGATGTCGACCACGTGGTCGGCGTGGTCGTGCGTGCAGAGGACGTGCGTGATCGTGATCGCCGCCCGGCGGGCCGTCTCCTCGAGGAGGCCCGTCAGCCCGTTGCTGTCGACGAGGACGCCGTGCCCGCCGGGGCGGTCGGCGACGAGGTAGGCGTTCGACAGCCAGTCGGGGTGCTCGGTGCGCTCGACGATCACTCTGCTGCGGCCTCCATCTCCGCCATCTTGACCGAGAACAGCCCGAGCGCGGCGAGCGAGGTGGCGTCCTCGACCAGCCGGGACGCCTCGGCCGGCGGGACGCGGAGGACCGTGATCTGCTCGTCGGCGTCCGGGACCGCCTGGGCCGGCCCGGTCGCCGTCGCGGCCAGCACCGTCACGCGCTCGGTCGAATAGGCGGGCGCGGCCCAGAACGAGCCGAGCACCAGCCAGCCGGATGCCCGCAGCCCGCACTCCTCGGCGAGCTCCCGGTCGGCCGCCTCGACGACGGTCTCCCCCGGCTCCAGCTTGCCGGCGGGAAGCTCGACGACCGGGCCGCCGGCACCCGGCCGGTGCTGGCGCACCAGCACCAGCCGGTCGCCGTCGGTGACGGCGAGGACGACGGACGGGGGGTGGTCGATCAGTTCGGCCAGCTCGAGACGGGGTAGGCCCAGACGGGGACGACGACGTCCGAGGCGAGCTTGTCGTGCCAGGTCTGCTTCTCGCGGTCCCAGAGCATCCAGAAGTAGCCGAGGAGGCAGGGGATGGACGACAGGATGCGGGCGAAGTACCGCACGACGCCACGGCCGAAGCCGAGCGGGCCACCCGTCCCGTAGTCGATCACGCGGATGCCGAGCGCGCGCTTGCCGATCGTCTGGCCGGAGGCGCTGCCCTCGAAGAACCCGAAGTACGTCACCCCGATCACGATCGACAGCGCGGCGCCGACTCCGAGGCCGAAGGCGCTCCGGAGCACGATGTTGACCACGAACAGGGGAATCCCGTCGACCAGGGCCGCGCCGAAGCGCCGCCAGAACGACGCGCGCGGCCCGCTCGGCCCGCTCGTTCCCGGTGCCGGGGGCGCCGGAGGTGCGTAGAGGGACATCGGCCTACCTCCCTTTCGTCAGATGATCGAGTACCGGTACAGCTCGAACAGCCACATACCGGCGAGCAGCAGCGGCGGCAGCAGCGCCGGGACGACGAGCCGCCGCGGCCGGGCGACGAGCAGCACGGCCGCCGTCGCCACGGCGAGCAGCCCGGCCGGGTTCGCGGCGACTGCCGCGTGCAGGTGGAGCCTCAGCGTCTGCTCGACGCTGGTGGTCATGCCGCAGAGCGGGCACGGGACCCCGGTGAGCCGGCGCAGCGGACACGCGAGGCTCGGATGCCCGGGCAGCAGCGGCAGGACCGCCCCGGCTGCGAGCATGACGACCGCCGCGCCGCGCAGGTCGGTGAGGTCGAGGTCGATCGGCTGCCCGCTCATCCGCACCGCCACGGAAGCTAGCCCGCCGGTCAGATGCCGCCGCGGCTCGACTTTGCGGCCACGACCGCCTCGAGGAAGGGCTCGCCGCGGAGGTCGGGCGGAGCGCCGCCGACCTTCGGCCGGAGCCGTTCGGCGAGCGTGTGGGCCAGCTGCGCGCGGGCGCCGGTGTCGATCGTCGCGCGCCGGTCGAGGAACCGGCGCACGGTGAGCAGCTCGTCGGCGGTGACCGTGCCGACGTCCCAGGTCGGGAAGGCCGGCTCGAACCGCTGCGGCCGCGGCGCCGGCGCGGCCGAGACAGCCCTGCGCTCGCGCACGACGAGGGTTCCGGCGGCGAGGTCGCCGAGCCGCTGGTTGCGCTTCGTGACGAGGATCGCGGCACACCCGACGAGGTACGACGAGGGCAGGAAGTCGACGAGCCTGAGTGTGTTGCGGATCGCGCTCGAGACGAAGCCCACCGGGAAGCCGCCGACGCGCACCACGCGCAGCCCATTGAGGCGCTTGCCCGGCGTCCGCCCCGACGAGAGCACCTCGAAGGCGATGTCGTAGCCGAACACGACCACGAACAGGACGGTGACGTAGGCGAGCACCCCCCAGCCGCCGAGCAGGCCGGCGCTCTCGAACGCCAGGGTGATCGCGGTGATCAGCAGGGCCTGGACGATCAGGTCGATCAGCGCCGCCCCGAAGCGCGAGCCGAGGCCGGCGAGCACGAGTTGCAGATCGACGCCTTCCGGCGTCGTTATCGTCACGACGTCGTCGAAGTCCATGCCATTGACCGTAGACGCTTTTCTCACCGAGCGACGGCCCTCCTGGGAGGAGCTCGAGGCGCTCCTCGCCAAGGCCCGCCGCCGCCCCGAGCGGCTCGGGCCGGAGCAGGTGCTCGAGCTCGGCCGCCGCTACCGGGCTGCGGCGGCGGACCTGGCGCTGGCGCGCCGGAGCTTTCCCGGCGAGCCCACCGTCGGCTACCTCGAAGGGCTGGTCGGCCGTTCGCGTCACCTCGTGTACGACGCGCCGACGCGGCGCGCCTCGGTGGTGCGCTTCTGGCTCACCGACTACTGGCGGCTCGTGTTGGAACGGCGACTCGCGCTGCTCGTCGCGGTCGTGCTGCTCTTCGGGCCGGCGTTCCTCTGCGGGGCGTGGGCGTGGAGCGATCCGGGCCCGGCCGCCGGCCTGGTGCCGACCGCCTATCAGTCGGTCACCGAGCCGAGGCCCGACGGCTCGAACGTCGGCCTGTCGTCGTCCGAGCGGGCGGCCGTCGCCGGACAGATCTTCACGAACAACATCGAGGTCACCTTCCTCGCCTTCGCGGGCGGGATCCTGCTCGGCCTCGGGACGGCGGTCGTGCTGATCTTCAACGGCGTCCTGATCGGGACGGTCGCAGGGCTGGCGATCGGCTCCGGGAACGGGCGGGTGTTCTTCGAGCTGGTGGTCGCCCACGGCGTGCTGGAGCTGTCGTGCATCACCGTCGCGGGTGCCGCGGGTCTGCGCCTCGGGTGGTCGATCGTCGACCCGGGCCTGCGCACGCGCGTCGCGTCGCTCACGGCCGAGGCGCGTCGCTGCGTCCTGATCGTGCTCGGCACGATGCCGTGGCTCGTCGTCGCCGGGCTCACCGAGGGCTTCGTCACCGGGTCCGGCGTGCCGCTCGCGGTCGTGCTCGCCGTCGGCGGGGCCCTCGGGCTCCTCTACTGGGGCCTGGCTCTGTGGCGGGGCACTAGAGCTGGCCCCGCGATTTCGCTCGGAGATATGCCCTGACGCAGGCAGCCGGCAACGCCCCCGCCGGAGCCTCGATCACGTCGGCGCCGGCGTGGCGGAGCTGCGCAACCGTCCGGCGGCGGGCGGCGAGGACGTCGAGCGCCACGGCGGCACGGTAGACGTCGAGCTTCCGCCCGGGCTCGGCGTGGACGAGCTCGGTCAGCTCCTCGTCCGTCACCGTCGCCAAGGCGACCGTGTGGCGGCGCGCGAGGACGGGCAGGGCAGCGAGGAGCGGACGCGCAGCCGCCTCGTCGAGCACGTCGGTGAGCACCAGCGCAAAGGCTCGCTTCGAGCCGGCGACCCGGCGGAACGCCGCGTCGTAGTCGCTGTCGACCGCCACCGGCTCGAGGTCGTGCAGCGCATGCAGGACGGCGCCCGTCCCGCGGCGCCGCGGCGCCATCGCGCGGAGCGGGGCGCCCGCGAAGGCGAGCACGCCGCAGCGGTCCCCGAGCTCCTCGGCCACCGCCGCCACCGCGACCGCCGCGTCGATCGCCGCGTCGAGGCGCGTGCCGGCCCCCGCCGGCGCCGCCATCAGCCGGCCGCAGTCGACCACGCACATCACGTCGCGGTCACGCTCGACCCGGAACTGGTTGCTCATCGGCCGCCCGAGGCGCGCGGCCGCCCGCCAGTTCACGTGGCGGATGTCGTCGTCGGGGAGGTAGTCGCGCACCGACTCGAACTCGGTGCCGATGCCGATCGGGCCACGGCGCTGCCCCTCCTCCCACAGCCTGCCGCGCCGCACCGCCGCCGCCAGCCGGCGCGCGCCGGGCAGGTCCGGGTACACGGTCAGCGCGGCCGGCTCGCCGGCGCGGTGGGTCCAGGCGCCGAGCCCGAGCGGGCCGGTGGAGCGGATCGCAGGAGCGGGTAGCACGTGCCGGCCGCGGCGTCGTGCGACGAGCGTCGCGCCCAGCCGGCCGTCGGCCTGGCCCGGCTCGATCTCGACGTCGACGGGCCGGGGCTGCCGGAGCCGCACACGGCCGGCGGCCGTCGTCTCGAGGCTCAGCTCGGCGGGGACGCCGCGCACGACGATCGGCGAGACGGATCGCACCACGTCGGGCTGCCGGCGCACGAGTGCGATGTCGACGGCGACCGTGACTGCGAGAGCCGCGAACAGCAAGGCGACGACGGCGAGCGGCAGCGCGAGCGCGAGCAGGGCGACGGCCCCGACGGCCAGCGCCGTGCGCGGGGTGAGCGTCACCGCGGGACGGCGACGGCCTCGAGCGCGGCCCGCACCGCGTCGTCCGGGCGGTAGCGCTCCAGCTCCGCCTCGGGCCGGAGCAGCAGCCGGTGGCGCAGCACGGCCGGGGCGACCGCGGCGACATCGTCGGGGGTGACGAACCCGCGCTCGTCGAGCCGGGCGTGCGCCCGGGCCGCGGCGAGCAGGTGGACGGCCGCACGGGGGCTCGCCCCGAGCTCGACGCTCGGCAGCTCGCGGGTCATGCGCACGATCGCGACGACGTAGGCGGCGACCTCGTCCGAGACGCCCGTCGCGTCGACCGCGATGCGCGCCTCGACGAGCTCTTCGCGGGTCACGACCGGCCGGATGCGCTCGAGCCCCGCGGGGGCGACGCCGTGCAGCGGCAGCCGGAGGATGGCGACCTCCTGGTCGTGGTCGGGGTAGCCCACGTCGAGGCGCAGCAGGAACCGGTCGAGCTGGGCTTCGGGGAGCGGGTACGTGCCCTCGTATTCGATCGGGTTCTGCGTCCCGATCACGAGGAACGGCTCGGGCAGCGGGTGCGCCACGCCGTCGACGCTCACCTGCCGCTCCTGCATCGCCTCGAGCAGCGCAGCCTGCGTCTTCGGCGGCGTCCGGTTGATCTCGTCGGCCAGCAGGAAGCTCGTGAACACCGGCCCGGGCCTGAAGGCGAGCTCGCCCCCGGCGAGCACCATCGTCCCGGTGAGGTCCGACGGGAGCATGTCGGGCGTGAACTGGACGCGCCGGAAGTCGAGGCCCACGGCGCGCGCGGTCGCGTTCGCGACGAGCGTCTTGGCGACGCCGGGCACGCCCTCGAGCAACACGTGGCCGCCGACGAGCATCGCCGATACGAGACCTTCGACGACGGCGTCCTGGCCGACGACGACCGTCGACACTTCGGCGACGATCCGGTCGCGGAGGCTCTTCATCGGATTCCTCTCAACTCGACGTCCCTCTCGTTTCGACCGCGCCCGCGTGGGCGAGCGCCCGGCCGGTGGCCAGCACCGGGTCGTCCGTGCCCGGCCTGCCAAGCATCGCATCGATCTCGACAGCCGGCAGCCCGAATCGGCGGGCGGCGGCCGCGAGCGAGTCCGGGGCCGCATCGGGCGGCAGGCCGGCCCGCCTCGCGATCCGGGCCCGGGCCTCGGCGCGCACCGGCTCGAGCGCCTCGGCGGGCCGGCGCGTCCGTGCGAGGACGCCCGCGAGCGAATGGACGTAGGCGCGGCGCGGCGGCGGCAGCTCCCGCCTCTCCTCCTCGGGCGGCCCGAGGCGTCGCCCGCGCGCGACCATGAGCGCCAGCGCGGCCAGCCCGAGGCCCGCGAGGAGGACGAGCCAGGCCCGCGGGATGCCGTCGAGGCCGGCCGGCGGCCCGTAGCCGTGGTAGCTCTCGAAGAAGACGACCGGGCGGCCGGGCGCTCCGGCCAGCGCCTCGGCGAACCGGGCGTTGTCGCCGGTCGCCAGATTGGCGTTCTGCAACGGCGAGGCGTCGGCCAGGAACAGCACGCGGCCCTTGCCGGTGGCGGCGACCGCGAGCAGGCTCCGACTCTCGCCGCCGTACGCGGGGAGAGCAGCCCCGGTCCTCTGCCACGAACCGGCACCGGCGCCCGCGACTGGCCCGAGACCGGCGACCTCGGGCACCGGCGCGAGCACTCGCCGTCCGGTCGGTGGCGCCGGCGACCAGACGGGCGCCGGCGAGATGAGCTCGCCGAGCCACTCCGCCGGCTCCGCGCCGCCGACGATCAGCCGGCCGCCGTCGGCGACGAAGAGCCGCAGGGCCGTGGCGTCGCGCGGAGCGACGAACTGGGCGTCGAGCAGGACGGCGGTCTCGTCGCCCCGCAACGGGGTGCCGGCCGGGTACGAGTGGGCCCGCCGCACCGGGTGGCCCTCGTCGACCAGCAGGGACGTGTAGGCGGCGAGGCCGTCGCCCCCGGTCGCGTACGACGACGACCTCGGCCCGCCCGGGCTGCCGCCGGTCAGCCGCTGCAGGGCGTTCGTCGCGACGTTCAGCGCCACGAGCAGGGACAGGCCGGCCAGGACGAGCTTCCAGCGGAGGCTCATCGGCGTCCGCTCATCGCTGCCGCGCGCCTGCGAGCACGCGTTGCCACCCTCGGCGGGAGCGTTCGAGGTCGGTGGGGTCGGGCGGCCGCGCGCCGTAGACGACCTCGTCGAACCGGCGGGCGAGGTCGTCGAAGTCGTCGAGTGCGAGGAGCTTCGCCGCCTCGCCGCTCGTCAGCGACGCGCGGGGCGGGATCCGGCCCGCGCGCCCGAGCCGGATCAGCCCGGCGCGGAAGCGCAGCCGCAGTGCCCGCTCGAGGTCGCCGTCCGCCTCGGCGCGATCGGCGGAGCGCTCGAGCGCGCCCGGATCCTCGGAGCCGGCGGCCCGGGCGTCGCGCGCGGTCGCGACCAGGCTGCTCTGGCGCCGGCGGCCCACGCGCGCCGCCTGGAGGGCCGCGACCCCCAGCACCGCCAGGCTCAGGAGCGCCCAGGCGACGGAGCTGCCGCCGGGGACGTGGCGGGCGAGCCGTCCTGCCCAGCGGGGGATGAACGAGAGCTTGCCACCGAGCCAGGCGAGCACGCCGTGCAGTGGCCGCGGCACCGTGCTGCCGGTGAAGCGGCGCTCGGCGAGGATCCGGCGGGCGTGCTCCCGGGCCGCGGCGGCCGCCGTCGCGCCCACCGCCCCTGCTTCGGCGAGCGTGTGGAGGCGGGCCGTGAGTTGGTCGCCGGAGACCGAGAGCAGCGCCGCGAGCGCGAGCGGCCGGCCGTCGACGGAGGTCACGGCGCGCAGGCGGGCGAGCGCGGCCGGGTCGTGGGATGCCCGTGCGGCGAGCGCGCGCACCTCGGCAGACGTCTCGGCCCGCCCGGCCGCCGGCAGCGTGAGCGCGAAGGCGACGGCGGCCGTGGCCGCGACGACCGATTTCACGTCGCTCCTCCGCCCGGCTCCCCCCCGGAGGGGCCGCCCGGCTGCCAGCCGGGCGGCGGAGGCCAGAACGGCGGCCGGTCGGAGGGCTCCGGCGGCGGGGCGTCGAGCAGGCCCGGTCCCGCGCCCGGCGGGTCGACGCCGACCTGCAGCGCGAGGAGCTGCAGGTCGAAGGCCTCCTTCCGGACGCGCAGGTCGAAGTACAGGACGGTGATGTAGGCGGCGGCGAACGGCGTCGTCAGCGTCTTCGCGGCGATGCTCGCGAGCGACCCGACGGTGAACCCGACGAACGTGTCGCCGCCGGCGCCTCCCGCCGCGACGCCGATCGCCAGGCCGGTGAAGACGCTGTTCGCGACCGTCGTCAGGATCCCGCCCAGCAGGATCAGGCCCAGCGTTCCCCACCAGCGCCCCTTGATCAGGCGGCGCGAGCGGCCGAGCGCCCTGCGGCCGCGCAGGCCCTCGCTCAGCAGCACGGGCACGGCGACCGTGAACGACACCGCGAGGTAGATGCCGGGGAGGAGGCACGCGATCGCGCCGAGGAGGGTCACGATCGCGCCGAGGATGGTGAGCCAGGCCAGCGAGTGCACGCGCCGCGCCGCGTACGCGAGCGAGCGCCGCCAGTTCGCGGGCTCGCCGAGAAAGGCCTTCGAGACCGCGTCGAACGCGGCGCCCGTCGCGAACAGGTAGCCGACGAAGAGGAGGGCGAATGCCGCCAGGTCGCCGGTGAGCAGGGTGGTGACCTGGTGCTGCGTCAGCCCGGCGTGCGCCCCGAAGCCGCCGGTGCCGCCGAAGTCGGTGGTGATGCCGCTCGGCGTCGCCGAGACCACGATCAGGTTCGAGAGGATCGTGACCGGCGCGATCACGACGAGTGTGATCCGCCACAGCGTCCAGGCATGGCGGCGGTAGATCTTGATCGCGACGTCGAGGATCTCGCCGATCCCCATCGGATGCAGCTGCGGGAGCCCGTGCGGTGCGTCCACGGGCCGAGCCTAACGACCGCTCCGGCCTCACGCGTCCATCCTTCCGGGCCGGTTGTAGGCTTGCCCCATGGAGCTCGTGGCGTACCGCGATCGGTTCCCGATCCTCGCCGAGACCACGTACCTCATCAACCACTCGCTCGCGGCGATGCCCGCAGCGGCCGCGGGGCGGCTCGCCGAGTACGCGCAGGCCTGGGGCCACCGCGGCATCCGCTCGTGGAGCGAAGGCTGGTGGACGATGCCGCTCACCGTCGGCGACCAGGTCGGGCGGATCATCGGCGCCGAGCCGGGCACGACGGTCATGCACCAGAACGTCGCGGTCGCCGAGGCGATCGTGCTCTCGTGCTTCCGCCCGGTCGATCCGCGGCGCAACCGGGTCGTCTACGAGGAAGCCAACTTCCCGTCGGTGCGGTACCTCTACCAGGCGCAGCCCGACCTCGAGGTCGTGGTCTGCGCCGACGACGCCGCGATCGTCGAGGCGATCGACGAGCGGACGCTGCTGGTTCCGATCAGCCATGTCCTGTTCCGCTCGGGTGAGATCCAGGATGTGGCGGCGATCGTCGCGCGGGCGCACGAGGCCGGCGCGCGCGTCGTGCTCGACTGCTACCAGTCGGCCGGCATCGTGCCGTTCGACGTCGCCGCGCTCGGCGTCGATTTCGCGGTCGGCGGCTCGGTCAAGTGGCTCTGCGGCGGGCCCGGCAACGGCTGGCTCTACGTCCGGCCCGACCTGATCGAGGAGCTCTCACCGACGTTCATGGGCTGGCAGGCGCACGCCGCGCCGTTCGCGTTCGAGCCGGAGCTGCGGTACGCGTCCGGCGTCTCGCGGTTCCTCACCGGCACGCCGAACGTGCCGGCCCTCTACGCCGCGACGGCGGGTTACGACCTGATCGAGGAGGTCGGCGTCGAACGCATCCGCGCCAACTCGCTGCGTCAGACGGAGCTGCTGATCTCGCTCGCGGACGCCGCCGGCTTCGAGGTGCGCTCGCCTCGCGACCCCGCCCGCCGTGGCGGTACCGTCACGATCCATGTCCCCGATTTCGAGGCGGTCCACAGGGAGCTCGCCGAGCGCCAGGTGCTCTGCGACTTCCGGCCGGGCGCCGGCATCCGGCTCGGGCCGCATTACTACAACACGGATGCCGAGCTCGTGGACGTCGTCGCGACGATCGGCGAGATCCTCGAGACCGGCGCGCACGAGCGCTGGCTCGGCGCGACGGCCCGCTTCTGAGGTGGCGAGCTCCTGACCGTGCCCCGCGCTCTCGTCATCGTCGACATCCAGAACGACTACTTCCCGGGTGGAGCGCAGCCGCTGGTCGGCCCCGAGCAGGCGGCCGCCAACGCGGCGCGGCTCCTGGCCGCGTTCCGCGACCGCGACGAGCCGGTCGTGCACGTCCAGCACGTCTGGGACGCGGACGACGCGGCGTTCATGAAGCCCGGTACGCCGGGCATCGAGATCCACGCGAGCGTCACCCCCGCGGCCGGCGAGCCGGTCGTCCGGAAGGAGCACCCGAACAGCTTCCTGGCGACGACGCTCGAGGCGGAGCTGCGGGCGCGTGGAGCCGAGCAGCTCGTCGTCTGCGGGATGATGACGAGCATGTGCGTCGACGCGACGGTGCGGGCGGCGGTCGACCTCGGCTTCGAGGTGACGGTCGCCCATGACGCCTGCGCGGCGCCCGCGCTCGAGTTCGGTGGCGTCGCGATCCCCGCCGCCCAGGTGCACGGCGCCTTCCTCGCGGCGCTCGCCGACGGCTACGCGACGGTCGTCGCGACCGCCGACCTCCTCCGCTAGAGCTCAGACGCCGGGACGGTCGTCCGGCGCGCGCCGCCCGGCGAGTTTCCAGGCGATGGGGAGTGCGCCGGCGGCGAGGTAGAGCTTGATGGTGTCGCCGGGGACGAAGGGGTAGAGGCCGTATTCGAGCGCTTTGGCGTAGCTGATGTGGAGGTGGTGCTGGAGCCAGGTGACGCCGAAGAGGTAGATGACGACGTTGCCGGTGAGCAGGGCACCGATGCTGGAGGAGAACCGGCGGTCCCAGCGGCGCTCGGCGAGGAAGCCGGTGAGGGCGGCGGCGACGACGAAGCCGACGAGGTAGCCGCCGTTGGAGCCTGCGAAGACGTGCCAGCCGTGTTCCTGGTGGGCGTAGACGGGGGCGCCTGCGATGCCGGCGACGACGTAGAGGAGGGTGCTGGCGGTGCCGGCGGAGGTGCCGAGGCCGGCACCGACGAGGAGGACGGCGAAGGTCTGGCCGGTGATCGGGACGGGGGTGAAGCCGAGGGGGATGGAGATCTGGGCGCAGGCGGCGATCAGGGCGGCGCCGCCGATCACGACGGCGACCGTGCGCGTGCGTGAGGAGCGCCCGACGAGCGCGTCGCGGAGAGTGAGGGTGGCTGCGGAGGCGGTCATGGGCGCGATCCTAGCCGGTCGTCAGCCTGCGGCCTCGGCCTTGCGCAGGCCCCGCAGGGCCCACCACGCGAAGAGGGCGACGAGCGCGGCGGCGGCCCCGTAGGCGGCGGCGACCTCGGTCGGCGAATGCGCGACGAAGCCACGGCCCGCCTCGAGCACCCGCGTCAGCGGGTTGACGACCGCGACCGCGTGGATCCAGCCGCTCAGCAGCTTGAGGGGCACGTAGACCGGCGCGAAGAAGAGCACGAGGAACACGGGCATCTGCATCACCGGGCCTGCCTGCATCGTGCGCAGGCGCATCGCGACGCCGCACGCCCAGAGCACCGCAGCCGTGTTGACGAGCGCCGCGAGCAGGTAGAGCGCCGGCAGGTCGACGCCGTGGCCGCCGACCTGCATCCCGAAGACGAATGCGACGATCGTCAGGAACGTCGCGGTGACGCACCAGCGGACGAGCGCGGCCGCCGCGTAGCCGACGACGATGCCGGTGCGGTGGGGCGCGGCCAGCAGCAGCCGCCGCGCGAAGCCGCCCTCGAAGTCGCGGGCGATCCCGAAGCCGGTGAACACGCCGCCGAACGCCGCCGACTGGAACAGCACGAAGACGAACTGGAAGGCGGTGTAGTTCTCCGGGAAGTCGAAGCCCGGCACCTTGTGGATGCGTGACAGCCCGCCCGCGAACGCGGCGAAGAAGAACAGCGGGAACGCGAACTGGGGAATGAACAGCGCCTTGTTCGTGAAGACGTTGTGCAGCGTCCGCCAGGCGACCGCGCGGGCCACGGAGAGGTTCCTCATCGGGCGAGCCGCCGAGGCAGGGCGCGGGCCGAGAGGGCGAGGGCGACGATCGCGACGGTCCCGGCGATGCCGAATCCGAGCGCGAGCGCCTCGCCGTCCCAGCCGGTGATGATCAGGCTGCGCACGCATTCGAGCAGGTACGAGACCGGGTTCGCGGTCGCGGCGTCGCGGAACCACGTCACGCCGATCAGGTTGCGCGGGATGTTCATCGACGAGATGAACAGGAAGACGAAGAACAGCGGGAAGAGGCTCTGGATCGCCTCGCCGGAGCCCGTCTTCAGCGCCGCGAACGTCCCGACCGCCCCGAAGGCGAGCGCGATCAGGGCCGCGAAGAGCAGGAGCACCGCGACGCCGCCGACACCGGCGGCCGGGCGCACGCCGACGATCAGCCCGACGGCCAGGTAGAAGCACGCCTGGAGCACGCCGAGGGTGACCGAGCCGCCGAGGTGGCCGGCGAGGAGCGCGACGCTGCGCATCGGCGTCAGCGAGAGGCGGTTCAGGAAGCCGGTCTGGATGTCGCGGGCCAGGTCGGTGCCGGTGTTCATCGTCGCGAAGAGCGCGCCCTGGATGAACGGCACCGCCAACGCGAACGCGACGAACGAGTGCGTCGGGAAGCCCGGCAGCCTCGTCTCCGACTTGAGTCCGCCGGAGTTCACCGCCAGCAGCATCATCGGGAAGATCAGCGGCCCGACGACGTTGGCCGGCTGGCGAGCGGTGCGCACGACCGACCGGCGGGCGAGCAGCGCGATCTGGTCGACGGTGACGCTCACGTCTGGGCTGCGTCCATCGTCAGGCCGCTGGCGGGATCGTCGTCCGCGGCACCCTCGAGCGACCGCCCCGTCTTGGCGAGGAAGACGTCGTCGAGGGAGGGCTGATGCACCTGGAGCTGCTCGACCTTTACGTGCTCGGAGTCCAGGGCGCGGACGACACTCGCCAGATCGGCCTCGCCCTCGGCGAGCCGGACGGCCACGCCCTTCGAGGAAGGTCGCAGCTCGCCGAAGCGGCCCAGGATCTCGCCTGCCCGTCCCAGGTCGGCGGCGTCGGCAGGCTGGAGCTCGAGCGTCGGGCGGCCGACCTCCGCCTTCAGGGCCGCCGGGGTCCCCTCGGCGACGATCCGGCCGTGGTCGATGATCCCGACGCGGTTCGCCAGGACGTCGGCCTCCTCGAGGTACTGGGTGGTGAGGAAGACCGTCACGCCGTCGTCGCGCGACAGGCGGGCGACCTCCTGCCAGAGGGCGCTGCGGCTCTGAGGGTCGAGCCCGGTCGTCGGCTCGTCGAGGAACAGCACGCGCGGCCGGTGGACCAGCGCCAGGGCGAGGTCGAGCCGTCGTTTCATCCCGCCCGAGTAGCCCTTGACCTTCCGGTCGGCGGCGTCGGTCAGCCCGACGCGCGCCAGCAGCTCGTCGCCGCGCGACGCGCGCTCCGCGCGCGGCAACCCCTGGAGGGCGGCCTGCAGCCGGAGGTGCTCGCGGCCGGTGAGCAGCGGGTCGAGGGCGGCCTCCTGCAGCGCGGCGCCGATCGCCGAGCGCACGCCGGGGCCGTCGTGGACGACGTCGTAGCCGGCCACCCGGGCCGTGCCTGCGGTCGGCGGCAGGAGCGTCGTCAGCATCAGGACCGTCGTCGACTTGCCGGCGCCGTTCGGGCCGAGGAAGCCGTAGATCTCACCGGGGTCGACGTGCAGGTAGATGCCGTCCACGGCGCGTGGGCCCTTCTTGAACTCGCGGACGAGCCCTTCGACCTCGATCGTGTTCGGGTGCTCCACGGCAGCCCAATCTAGCGACGGGTGCTGCCGTGGAGTCGTGCGGGTCGCGGCTAGCGGGGCCGGCGGCGACGCGTGTTGCGACGCTGCGACGGCGGGGCGACCGGTGTGGTCGCCATGCCCGACGCGGCGAACGCGTCGCCGTGTCCGAGCCTCGACGCCAGCCGGCCGACGTCGTTCTGCTGCTCCGGCAGGACGAGCGTGACGCCCGAGCCGCTGCGGCCGGCACGGCCGGTGCGGCCGACACGGTGGACGTAGTCGTCGTCCGAGTGGGGCGGGTCGAAGTTGATCACGTGGCTGATGTCGTCGACGTCGAGGCCGCGGGCGGCGACGTCGGTGGCGACGAGCGTCGAGACGCGGCCCGACTCGAACTGCGCCAGGGCGCGCTCGCGGGCGTTCTGCGACATGTTCCCGTGCATCACGGCCGTCCGCACCGAGTGCTGGCGGTCGAGCTTGCGGGCCAGCTTGTCGGCCCCGTGCTTGGTGCGCACGAAGACGAGTGCGAGGCCGGGCGCGGTGCCGAGCTGTTCGACGAGCGTGTCGATCTTGCCCTCGTGCGTGACGGGGACGAACGCGTGGTCGATGTCGCCCTTGACGGTCTCGGGCGAGGCCACGCCGGTATAGCGCACCGCGCCGACCGTGTACTCCCGGGCGAGCTCGGCGACAGGGCCGTCGAGCGTCGCGGAGAACAGCATCGTCTGGCGGTTCTTCGGGACGCCGCGGAGGATGCGGTCGACCTGCGGGCGGAAGCCCATGTCGAGCATCCGGTCGGCCTCGTCGAGGACGAGCACGCGGACGCTGCCAAGGTCGACCAGGCGGCGCTCGATCAGGTCGAAGAGCCGGCCCGGCGTGGCGACCACGATGTGGGCCGACTTCGCGCGCCTGGCCTGTGCGGCCAGCGGGGTGCCGCCGTAGACGGCCTCGATGCGCAGGCCTTTCGCGGCAGCGTGCGGGCGGAGGTCCTCGACCACCTGCGAGGCGAGCTCGCGGGTCGGGACGAGTACGAGGGCACCCGGGCGATTGTCGCCCGCGGGTGTCCGCTCGACGACGGGCAGGCCGAAGGCGAGTGTCTTGCCGGAGCCGGTCGGCGACGCCGCGAGGACGTCGGTGCCGGCGAGCGCATCCTCGAGCACGAGGCTCTGGATGGCGAACGGGCTGTGGATGTTGCGCTTGGCGAGGGTTTGCACCACGGGGGCGCTCACGCCGAGGGCGCTGAACGATTTGGAAATGATGTTCGACTCCTTTGGATCAGGGTTCGAGACACAAGAAACTCGAAAACCCCTGAGTGCAGACACCGTGAGGAGGAACGAGAAGCTGGATCTCCACGCACCGCAACAGCGCGGTCCGTGCCTCGAAGGTAGCACGGGTACCCTCGATGGCCGTGGACGACGACCTCACGGCGCGCCTGCGCGCGGCCACGGAGCTGCTCGAGGCGGTGGTGCGCGACCGCGGCCTGCTGCGGGCGTTGACGGTCGAGGAGCGGACCCGCCTGGTCGCCGCCGCGGGCGACGTCTACAACCCCGATCTCGAGCAGCGGCGGCGCTGGGGCAAGGCGCTCCGCCGGCAGGAGAAGGCGGCGAAGCTGCAGCGCGACGAGCAGGTGCTCGCGGAGGCGGGCATCAGGGTGCTGCGCGAGCGACCGGTCTTCACGACGCCGGACGTGTTCGCGCCGGCCGGCTTCGAGCAGGCCGACCTGGACGATCCCGACCGGCGTGAGGTGGTCGAGCCGCAGCACTGTTATGTCTGCAAACGGCTCTACGTCGAGGTCCACCCGTTCTACGACCAGCTGTGCGAGGAGTGCGGCAACTTCAACTACGCGAAGCGGGGCGAGACCGCGGATCTCTCCGGCCGGGTCGCGCTCCTCACCGGCGGCCGGGTGAAGATCGGCTACCAGGCGGGGATCAAGCTGCTGCGGGCCGGAGCCCGGCTGATCGTCACGACCCGGTTTCCCCGCGACGCGGCGGCCCGCTACGCGCAGGAGGCCGACTTCGCGGACTGGGGCGAGCGCCTCGAGGTGTTCGGGCTCGACCTGCGACACACGCCGAGTGTCGAGGCGTTCTGCGCGCACCTCGGGCGGACCCACGATCGCCTCGACTACATCGTCAACAACGCCTGCCAGACGGTGCGGCGGCCCACCGACTTCTACCGCCACATGCTCGACGCCGAGCGGGCGTCCGTCGACACGCTCGCCCCCGAGGCCAAGCGGCTGGTCGGCGCCTACGAGGGGTTGCGCGAGGTCGACATCCTGCCCGCCGGGGCCGCGCCGATGCCGGGGCTGCTCCACGCCGCCGAGCTCTCGCAGGTGCCGCTGCTGGCGGAGGATCTCGCCGGTCGCGGCGACCTGTTCCCCGAGGGCCGGCTCGACCAGGATCTCCAGCAGGTCGACCTGCGCGACCGCAACTCGTGGCGCCTCCTGCTGCACGAGGTCTCGTCGGTCGAGCTGCTCGAGACGCAGCTCGTCAATGCGGTCGCGCCGTTCGTGCTCAACGCCCGGCTCAAGCCGCTGCTGCTGGCGACGCCCGAGCGCGACAAGCACATCGTCAACGTCTCGGCGGTCGAGGGGCAGTTCTACCGGCGCTTCAAGACCACGCGCCATCCCCACACGAACATGGCGAAGGCGGCGCTGAACATGATGACGCGGACCTCAGCGGCCGACTATCACGCCGGCGGTATCCACATGAACAGCGTCGACACGGGCTGGGTGACGGACGAGGACCCGCTCGAGGTCGCCGAGCGGAAGGCGGCCGAGCACCGCTTCTCGCCGCCGCTCGACATCGTCGACGGCGCCGCCCGCATCGTCGACCCGATCATCGCGGGCGCGAACACCGGCGAGCACGTCTGGGGCAAGTTCCTGAAGGACTACCGCCCGGTCGACTGGTAGGCAGCCGGCCAGGCCCGGCCAGGCCCGGCACACCTTCGTCACACTCGCGACACACTTCCGTGCGGGTGGCTGCCACCAGACGTGTCTGCGCGGGACACACGGACATGTACGTGGAGCGGCCGTCCGGGCGGCTGTTCGGTCATCGTCGCCCGAGGTCGCCGGGGAACGTCCCGGCGCGGCTCACCAGGCCGGGCGGCTCGACGCCGAGCGCCGCCGCCAGGGCGCGGGCGGCCGCGATCAGCCGGTCGAGGTCGAGCCCCGTCTCGATGCCCATGCGCTCGAGCGTGTAGACGAGATCCTCGGTCGCGATGTTCCCGGTTGCGGCCGGTGCGAACGGGCAGCCCCCGACTCCGGCGAGCGACGCGTCGACGACGAGCACGCCGGAGCGGACCGCCGCGACGGCGTTGGCGATGCCCGTCGAGCGGGTGTTGTGCAGGTGGACTCGGCGCCGCACAGCCGGTGCCCGCTCGGCGAGGAGCCCGAAGCGCGCCTCGATCTCGGTCGGGACGGCGACGCCGATCGTGTCGGCGAGCGCGAGCTCCGTGACGCCGGTGGCGGCGACCCGGTCGACGACCGACGCGAGTCGGGCCTCCTCGATCTCGCCTTCGAACGGGCACCCGAACGCGACGCTGACGGTGATCGTGAGCGCGACACCGTCCGCCCGCGAACGCTCGGCGAGCCGGTGCGCGAGCGCCACCGATTCCGCGATCGACAGGCCCTGGTTGCGCTGCCCGAACGTCTCGCTCGCGCTGACGACCGTGTTCAGCTCGCGGATCCCCGCGGCCAACGCGCGTTCGTAGCCGCGCTCGTTCAGGACGAGCGCCGAGTAGGAGACGCCGGGGTGCGCGACCAGGCCGGCGACCACGGCCTCGGCGTCTGCGAGCTGCGGCACCCGGTCGGGGCGGACGAACGACGTCACCTCGATCCGCCGTGCGCCCGCGTCGCAGGCGCTCTCGATCAGGGTCAGCTTCTGTTCGGCAGTCAGCAGCCGCCGCTCGTTCTGGAGGCCGTCGCGCGGCGCGACCTCGACGATCTCGACGTGCCTGGGTCTGTCCGTGGCGAGCATCGAGAGCAGCTTAGGTACGGTCGGTGGCCGTGCGCAGCGCCGTCGTCCTGTTCACGCGCGACCTGCGCGTCCACGACAACCCGGCCCTCGCGGCGGCGGCGCGCGAGGCCGAGTACCTGCTGCCGCTCTTCGTCCTCGACGAGGGACTGCTCGCCGTCTCCGAGCGGCGCTCGGCGTACCTCGAGGCCGCGCTCGCCGCGCTCGACCGTTCGTTGCAGGAGCGCGGCTCCGGCCTGCTGGTGCGGCGCGGGGACGCCGTCGCCGAGGTCGTCCGCGTGGTGCGAGAGGCCGGCGCCGACGGCGTCCTGCTCGCGGCCGACGTGTCCGCCTTCGCAACTCGGCGCGAGCAGGCGCTCCGGGCTGAGCTCCACGTCCGCACCTTCCCCGGCGTGACGGTCGTGCCGCCGGGCGAGCTCGTCCCGGGGACGGCACAGACGGGCGCCTCCTGCTACCGGGTCTTCACGCCCTACTACCGGGCGTGGCTGGCCGCGCCATGGCGGGCGCTCGAGGAGCCGCCGCCGCGGCTGCCGCTGCCGCCGTTCGCGCTCGAGCCGGCGGCGCCGCCTTCCGCAGCGCCGGGCGGGGAGCCGGCCGCGCGCGAACGGCTCGCGGCGTGGCTCGGCAGCGGCGACGGCGCGTATGAGGCGGCCCGCGACGACCTCGCCGCCGACGCGACGTCGCGCCTGTCGGAGGCGCTGCACCTCGGCCTGCTCTCGCCGTTGGAGGTCGCGGTGCGCTCGCGGAGCGACGAGCTCGTGCGCCAGCTGGCCTGGCGCGACTTCTACGCCCAGCTGCTCGCCGCCTACCCCTGGAGCGCCGCCCGCGACCTCCACCCGCGCGGCCGCGAGTGGCTCGACGATCCCGAGGGCCTCGCCGCCTGGAAATCAGGCCTCACCGGCTATCCGGTCGTCGATGCCGGGATGCGCGAGCTCGCCGCCACAGGCTTCATGCACAACCGGGCCCGGCTGATCGTCGCGTCCTTTCTCACGAAGGATCTGAGCATCGACTGGCGCGAGGGCGCCGCCCATTTCTCGCGCTTCCTCGTCGACGGCGACGTCGCGTCGAACACCGGCAACTGGCAGTGGGTGGCCGGGACCGGCGCCGACACCCGTCCCGGTCGCATGTTCAACCCGACGCTGCAGGGCCGCCGCTACGACCCGTC
The DNA here is from genome assembly GCA_964468985.1 of uncultured Gaiellales bacterium. Classification (GTDB taxonomy): domain Bacteria; phylum Actinomycetota; class Thermoleophilia; order Gaiellales; family Gaiellaceae; genus PALSA-600. Next base: position 42,850 of record CAYXXE010000004.1, read on the forward strand.
GGGCGACTACGTCCGTCGCTGGGTGCCCGAGTTGGCGGCGATCCCGGGCGGTGACGTGCACGAGCCGTGGAAGGTCGGCCCGCTGCTCACCGGCGGCTACCCGACGCCGATCGTCGACCACGCCGCGGCCGCGGCCGCCTATCGCCGCGGCTGATCGGCGCAGCGTTCTTCACCGCTCCGGCGCGCAGTGGCGGTCGCCGCCGAGGATCGTGTCGAAGGCGCTCGCGGCGGCGGCCTCCTGCACCGGGTCGTGCACGGTCAGCCTCGCCGCCTCCCACTGGACGATCGGCGTCACCCCCGGCCCGATCGCCGAGACGCGGTAGCGGGTGCCGAGGCCGTTCCCGTTCGGGGTCGTGCTCGGATAGCCGGGCGGCGGCGCCTGCGCGACGAACGTGAAGCAGAAGCCGCCGTTGCCGGGGTGTGTGCCGATCGCCGTGTCGTGCCGCCACCCGGGCCCGAAGTCGGAGTCGAAGACGTCGATGTAGACGTTCCGCGCCCAGGTGTCGCTGACGGTTGCGGACGCGGAGCGGGAGCCGTACACCGGCTGCCCCTGGTAGGTGAGCCGTCCGAAGAAGCCCTGGAGCGAGCCGCCGTACGTCCAGTGCCGGTAGATCTCGAGGATCGGCAGCGGCCCGCGCCAGTGCGAGAGGTGCAGCTCGACGGCCTTCTGGGCGGCCGTCCAGGGCGCGAAGCCGCCCACCGGCAGGTTGCGCTGCCAGCTCTGCAGCGCCCAGTAGCTCCCGTCCGGCGCGTCGCACCCGGCGACGAAGAACGGCAGCGCCGGCCCGGTGTACGGCGTGCAGGCATTGCGGAGCGTCCGCCAGTAGCTCGTCCGCCCCGCCAGCTTCCAGCCGCCGGAGTAGTCGAGCGAGAAGTGTGTCTGGACGACCGGGGGGACGAGCGGGTGCGGATACGCGTCGATCGCGCCCCAGGCGAGGACGTGGCGTCTCAGGCCGGCGGCAGTCGTGTAGCCGACGACGGCGATGCCCCGTGCACTGACGGTCAGCGTCGCGTCGTGGACGTTGCGATCGCCGAGCGCGAGGCTCGCGCGCCCCGGCGCGGCCGCGGTCGCCACGAAGACGGCGGCTGCGAGCACCGCCACGAACGGCCGGTGCAGGAGGGACGCCACGGCCGGACCACGATAGCCCGGTCAGTCGCCGGCGAAGCGGCCGGGCGTGAGCCGGTCGAAGGCCTCCCAGCCCGAGTCGAGCTGCCGCGCAGCGTGATCGGCTGCCGCGCCGCCGCGCAGGCCGAACAGCCGCTTGGCAAACAGCAGGTAGACGAGGATCGCCAGGTTGATCACGAAGGCACCGGCCCGGATGAAGGTGACCCCCTTCAGGAGGTCGTAGACCTCGTACGGCACGAAGAGCGTCGTCGCCACGAAGGTCAGGTACTCGGCCCAGCGGCGCTGCCGCCAGAGCCCGTAGGCCTCGGCGCCTTCGAGGAGCGCGTAGGCGGCGGCCGCGAGGCCGATCAGCCGCATCGTCGTCGTGTCGAGCGTCAGCAGATGCTCGACGGTGTGGATGAAGCCGTGAGGCTTGCTGCCCGTGTTCGTGCCGTAGAAGAACGAGTTCAGGCGATCGACGAGGCGTCGCAGCGATGCGCGGTGGGAGGCGAGGGTGAAAGCCAGCACTGCCAACGCCCCGAGCACGAGGAAGTGCACCGCCCGATCGATCGCGATCAGCCGCAGCACGATCGTGTCGCGGAGCGCCCGGCCGCGCGTCGGCAGCTCGAGCTCGTCGCGGCTCGGCGGGAACGGCCGCTTGATCCGGACGGGCCGGGGCAGCGGCAGCCACGCGTCGCAGCGCAGGCAGCGGTACCAGCGCAGGCCGTCGTGCTCCCGCACGATCGCCGCGTCCTCGGCGCGCACCGCCTCCGCGTCGGTGCCCGCCAGGACGTGACCGCGGAAGCCGCACACGAGCAGCTCGTAGTGGAACTTCGGGACGAACCGGCGTTTGAGCGTTCCCGGCGGGTGCAGGAGCTTGTCGACCTTGGGGCGCCGCCGCAGCATCGCCCGCCAGTCTGACGATCTTCGTATGCTCCCGCGGATGGCCGGGACGGGAGAAGGTCTGCGGAGCGCCCGGTGGTTCGCGGGCCACGACCTCGCGGGTTTCATCCATCGGGCGTCGATCCACGCCGAGGGGATCTCCCGCGAGGCGCTCGCGGGCCGCCCGGTCGTCGGGATCTGCAACTCCTGGTCGGAGCTCGTCAACTGCAACCTGCATTTCCGCGGGCTCGCCGAGTCGGTGAAGCGCGGCGTGCTGCAGGCCGGCGGGCTGCCGCTCGAGTTCCCCACCATCTCGCTCGGCGAGAACCTGATGAAGCCCACGGCGATGCTCTTCCGGAACCTGATGGCGATGGACGTGGAGGAGTGCATCCGCGCCTATCCACTCGACTCCGTGGTGCTGCTCGGCGGCTGCGACAAGACCGTCCCGGCCCAGCTGATGGGCGCCGCGAGCGCGAACGTGCCGGCGATCATGGTCACCGGCGGGCCGGCCGAGGCGGCGTGGTTCCGGGGCCGGCAGCTGGGCGGCGGCACCGACCTCTGGCACTACGCCGACGAGCTGCGCGCCGGGCGGATGACGGATGCGGAGTTCTTCGAGCTCGAGGCGGCGGCGACGCCGAGCTTCGGTCACTGCAACGAGATGGGCACGGCGTCGACGATGACGTCGCTGGTCGAGGCGCTCGGGATGGCCCTGCCCGGCACCGCGTCGATCCCGGCCGTCGACGCGGCGCGGATGCGCGCAGCCGAGGAGACGGGCCGTCGCGCCGTCGCGCTGGCGCTCGACGGCCCCGCGCCGTCGGCGATCCTCACCGCCGAGGCGTTCGACAACGCGATCGTCGCCCTGATGGCGATCGGCGGCGCGACCAACGCGGTCATCCATCTCCTCGCGCTGGCCGGCCGGGTGGGGGTGCCGCTCTCGCTCGACCGCTTCCACGAGCTGTCGGCGCGGACGCCGGTGATCGCGAACGTCAGGCCCTCCGGCGAGTACCTCGTCGAGCAGCTCCATCGCGTCGGCGGGATGCGGGCGGTGCTGGCCGAGCTCCTGCCGCTGCTCCACGGGGATGCGCTCACCGTCACCGGCCGCACGCTCGCCGACGAACTTGCCGGCTCGCCGTCACCCGACGGCTCGGTGATCCATACCCTCGCGGCGCCCCTGGCGGCCCAGGGCGGGATCGCCGTGCTCCGCGGCAGCCTCGCCCCCGACGGCGCGCTCATCAAGCGGAGTGCTGCTTCCCCCGAGCTGCTGAAGCACCGCGGCCCGGCCGTCGTCTTCGAGGATGTGCACGATCTCGCCGCCCGCATCGAGGACCCGTCGCTCGACATCGGCCCCGACTCGGTGCTCGTCCTGCGCAACTCCGGCCCGAAGGGCGGGCCCGGGATGCCCGAGTGGGGCCAGCTGCCGATCCCGGCGCGGCTGCTCGCAAAGGGAGTGACCGACCTGGTGCGGATCTCCGACGCCCGCATGAGCGGCACCGCCTTCGGGACCGTCGTTCTCCACGTCGCGCCCGAGTCCGCCGCGGGCGGCCCGCTGGCGGCGGTGCGCGACGGCGACCCGATCTCGCTCGACGTCGACGCCGGCCGGCTCGACCTCGACCTGCCCGCCGACGAGCTCCGCCGCCGGCTCGACGCGCTTCCGGCCGTCGAGCCGAGGTACCGCCGCGGCTACGGCGCGCTCTACCTCGAGCACGTGCTCCAGGCCGACCGGGGCTGCGACTTCGACTTCCTGCAGGCGCGTCCCGGCGAGCCGGCGGAGAGCGTGCCGCTCGGGCTGCTCGAGGGCTGGGTCGGCGGCTGGTGAAGGTACTCCGTTCGATGTAGTGCGTTGTGCGCTACCTTTTCCCGATGGCTCGGGCTCCGGTTTCCCTGCGACTCGGTGACGAGGGCACGCGTGCGCTCGACGAGCTCGCTCGCCGGCGCCGGGTGACCAGGGCGGAGGCTGCTCGGCAGGCGATCTGCGAGGCGGCTGCGCGGGAACGTCGAAGGGCAGGCCTGGCCGCCGAAGTGGCAAACCTCATGCGCGACCCGGGCTACGTCGACGAAGCGCTCGAGGTCGCCGAGCTCATGGAGCAGCTCCGTGGTCCGCGGTGATGTCGTCGGCATCGTCCTGCCGGCGCGGCGTGGGCGAGTCCAGTCCGGCAAGCGATATGCGGTCGTCGTTCAGGCGGACGACCTGCTTGCGCTTTCCACCGTCGTGATCTGCCCGACGTCGACCTCGACACCGGCGGCCAGCTTCCACCCCGAGATCGTCGTCGAAGGCGAATCGACCCGCGTGATGTGCGAGATGCTCGCCGCCGTCGACGCCCGCGCTCTGGGCGATCGCGTCGGGCATCTGCGACTCGACGAGCTGCGCAACGTCGACGACGCGCTCGAGCTCGTCCTCGACCTTGCGTGAGCCGTCGCTCGTCGGAGGCTCGACGAGCCTGGTCAGGAGACGGTCGCGACGACCCGTGTCACGACCCAGCGGTGCTTGCCGATCCTGCGGTCGCGCGTGAAGCCGAGCTGCTCGTAGGTCGACAGCGCGCCGTTGTAGAGGAAGCCGGCGGGGACCGAGGCGGCGTCCTCGGGATACCCCTCGACCGTGCCGCCGCCGAGGCCCGCGATGAGGTCGACGGCGCCGGCGAGCGCGGCCGCCGCGACGCCCTGCCGGCGGTGGCCCTTGCCGACGAAGCAGCAGGCGATCCGCCAGTCGGGCGCGGTCGTCCGACCCCGCTCGTACGCCGCGCGGCTCTTGATTCGGGGCACCTCGTCGGGCCTTCCGAACTGGCACCACCCGACGCAGTCGTCCCCGGCGAAGACGAGCGCCGCGTGCGCGGCGCCCGTTCGCACGCGCTCGAGCTTACGCTCGCGATTGAGAGCCGGGGTCGTTCCCTTGCCAGAGCCCTCGGGGTGGAAGCCCATGCACCAGCAGCCGCCGAAGATGCCGTTGTTGCGCTCCACCAGCGCGGCGAACGCCGGCCAGGTGGAGTCGTCGAGAGCCCTGACGGTGTACGGCGGAGCCATCACCGGGCAACCCTAGTGGCCGGACTGTTGCAGCGATCCGGAGAGCGCCGCTCGTCCCGTCCGCGAGGTCGATCGTATGCTGTCGAGAGCGTCAGCTCTCCACCCGGGAGAGGCGGCCAGGCCGCTCTGCACATCGACCGAAGGGAAGGAGCACGATGAGCCCCGCAGCAAGGAAGGGCAAGCAGGAGCCCGCCACGAACGCCAAGGAGAAGGCCGGGTTCACGGCGGAGGAGAAGGCCGCGATGCGAGCGCGTGCGAAGGAGCTGAAGGCGGCTGCGGATGGCGAGAGCGCCGTGCAGGCCGCGCTCGCAGGCATGTCGCCGTCCGATCGCGCGCTCGGCGAGCAGCTCCATGCCCTCATCAAGGAGAGCGCTCCCGAGCTGTCGCCGAAGACCTGGTACGGGATGCCCGCGTATGCCAGGGACGGCAAGGTCGTCTGCTATTTCCGCGACGCGGGCAAGTTCAAGGAGCGCTACGCGATGCTCGGGTTCAACGACAGCGCGAATCTGGACCAGGGCACGATGTGGCCGGTCGCCTTCGCGCTCGAGAAGCTGACCGCCGCCGACGAGACGAAGATCCGCGCGCTCGTGAAGAAAGCGGTGCGATAAGCATCGAGCCCTGCGCGAGCGTGTGGGAGCACCCTGAGTGCCGGCGCTTCGGACCGAGCTACACCGGCGGGAACTGGCCAGCGACGTTCTCTACCGTGTCGCTCATCGAGGGGCGCGGCTCGTCGCCAGCACGCATCAACTCCTGGCGCGCCATCGCGATCGCAGCTTGACTCTCGCGCTTCGCTTGCCGCCAAGCTTTGATCTTCTTGACGAGTCCCACGGACTCATTCTAGTTCGGTCGCCACGGCGACAGCCGCGTCGTCCCCGTGCCCCCAGTCACTCGGAGTGTGAAATTGGGGCTGGGAGTCGATGACCAGAGGGTAGTCACGCTTGCCTGCGCCAGTGTTCGCAGACGCCCGAATGACGATGCTGTGGTCAGAGGATGACGCCGACGCTATCTTTGACGCATGGGTCGTACGCGCATCTCGTTCGCGGTCGGCGCTCTGCTGCTTCTCGTTGGCACGGTGCTCGTCTTCCGGGCGTTTGACAGCCATTCGCACTCTGCCAGCGACACGCTCCGACCGTTCGTGATCACGATGGCCCCCGTGTGGGCGTTGAGCATCGCCGCAGCTCGGACGTTGTTGCGCGCCCGACGCTGAGACGCTGCCATGCGCGCGAGTGCTCCGGACTGACCCCTGACGCTATCGCCGAGCGACCTGAGTGTGCATGTAGTAGTAGAAGTGGTTCCAGTTCGCCGGTGTCTCGGCACATCACGGCCCAGGCTTCCTCGTAGTCACTCACGTTTCGAGCATAAGGGCGCCAGGCTGCGCCAGTGTGCGTTAGAGACGCCTGAAGTCGTCCGGCGTTGACGACCCGGCC
>CAYXXE010000005.1:0-41050 GCA_964468985.1 uncultured Gaiellales bacterium
GCGTCTCCTTCGCCTCGGACTCGGTGGGCTCGATCATCAGCGCCTCGGGCACGACGAGCGGGAAGTACACCGTCGGCGGGTGGAAGCCGTAGTCCATCAGCCGCTTCGCCACGTCGAGTGCCAGCACGCCGTGATCGCGCTTCAGGTTGCGTGCCGAGAGCACGAACTCGTGCATGCAGAGCCGGTCGTACGGGAGGTCGTAGGCGCCGCGCAGGCGGGCGAGCAGGTAGTTGGCGTTCAGCACCGCGACCTCGCTCATCTCGCGCAGGCCGGGCCCGTACGAGCGCATGAAGGCGTACGAGCGGACGAAGACGCCGAACGGCCCGGTGAACGAGCGCACCTTGCCGATCGACTTCGGGCGATCCTCGTCGAGATGGAAGCCGGAGTCGTCGCGGACGACGACGGGGACGGGCAGGTACGGCGCGAGCGAGGAGCGCACCGCGATCGGGCCGCCGCCCGGGCCGCCGCCGCCGTGCGGCTGGGAGAACGTCTTGTGGAGGTTGATGTGGACGACGTCGAACCCCATGTCGCCCGGGCGGGAGATCCCGCAGACGGCGTTCAGGTTCGCGCCGTCGTAGTACATGAGCGCGCCCGCGCCGTGGAAGATGCGGGACAGCTCCTCGATGTTCTCGTCGAACAGTCCGAGCGTCGAGGGGTTCGTGAGCATCAGGCCGGCCGTGTGCTCGTCGACCTTCGCCCGCAGGTCCTCGACGTCGATGTTGCCGCGCTCGTCCGTGCGCACGTGGGTCAGCTCGTAGCCGGCCATCGTCACGCTCGCCGGGTTCGTGCCGTGCGCGGTGTCGGGGATGACGATTCGGCGGCGCTGCTCGTCCTCGCCGCGGTCCTGGAAGTAGGCGCGGAACAGCATCAGGCCGGTGAGCTCCCCCTGGCTGCCCGCGGCCGGCTGCAGGCTCACCGCGTCGAGGCCGGTGACCTCGAGCAGGATCTGCTGGAGATTCCACTCGAGCTCGAGCGCGCCCTGGATCGCGTCCTCGTCGGCGAGCGGATGCAGCCGCGCGAAGCCGGGCAGGCCGACGAGCCGCTCGTTCACGCGGGGGTTGTATTTCATCGTGCAGCTGCCGAGCGGGTAGAAGCCGGTGTCGATGCCGAAGTTGCGGGTCGACAGCTCGGTGAAGTGGCGCAGCACCTCCGGCTCGGCCAGCTCCGGCAGCCGCGGCGGCTCCTTGCGCGCGAGGGCGGCGGGCACCTCGGGGACGGGCAGGTCCGGCTTCGGCACCGCGAGCCCGCGGCGTCCCGCCTGCGACTTCTCGTAGATCAGCTTCACGGCCGCACCGCCTCGACGAGACGGTCGATGTCCGCGACCGTGCGCTGCTCGGTGACCGCGACGAGCAGCGTGTCGTCGAAGCCGGCGTACTCGCGCCCGAGGACGTATCCCGGATGGACGCCGCGTGCCCGGGCCGCCGCGACCGCCTCGCGGGCCGGGCGGCCGACCCGAACCGCGAACTCCTTGAACGTCGCCTGCCCGGGAAAGGCGAGCTCGCACCCGGCCGCCGTCAGCTGCTCCTTCGCGTAGCCGCCGAGCGCCAGGCAGGTCTCCCCCAGCTCGCGCAGGCCCTGAGGCCCGAGCAGGCTCAGATGGACGAGCCCGGCGAGCGCGAGCAGCGTCTGGTTGGTGGTGATATTGGACGTCGCCTTCTCGCGGCGGATGTGCTGCTCCCGGGTCTGGAACGTGAGCACGTAGCCGCGGTCGCCCGCGACGTCGACCGTCTCGCCGACGATGCGCCCGGGCAGCCGGCGGATGTGCTCGGAGCGCGCAGCGAGGAAGCCGTAGTGCGGCCCGCCGTAGCTCATCGAGTTGCCGGCCGACTGGCCCTCGCCGATCGCGAGCGCGCACCCGTAGTTGCCCGGCGCCTCGAGCACGCCGAGCGAGATCAGGTCGACGTGCGCGATCGGCAACGCCCCCGCCTCGGCCGCCGCGGCGGCGAGCTCCGGCGCCGGCTCCAGGCAGCCGAAGAAGTTCGGCTGCTGGAAGATCACCGCGGCCGCGCCCTGCGCGGCCTCGGTGACGCGCGCCGGGTCGGTGACGCCGCCCTCGTGCGGCACCTCGACGACCTCGAGCGAGAAGCCGGGCGCGTAGGTCTTGACGACGCGGCGCACCTGCGGGTTGGTCGCCTCGGTGATGACGATCCGGTCGCGGCCGGTCGCATGCTTCGCGACGAAGCAGGCGTCGGCGGCGACCGTCGACCCGTCGTACCCGGACGCGTTCGAGACGTCCATCCCGGTGAGCTCGCAGATCGCCGTCTGGTACTCGAAGATCGCCTGCAGGACGCCCTGACTCATCTCGGGCTGGTAGGGCGTGTAGGCCGTGAGGAACTCGCCGCGCTGCAGCACCGCGTCGACCACCGCCGGGACGTAGTGGTCGTAGATCCCGCCGCCGAGGAAGCTCACGTCGTCGACGACGTTCTTCGCCGCCAGCTCCTCGAGATGGCGCTGGAGCTCGGCCTCGGCGAGCGCCGGCGGCAGGTCGAGCGGCCGGTCGAACCGCATGTTGCGCGGGATGTCCGCGAACAGCTCCTCCACGGAGGCGACGCCGATCGTGGCGAGCATCTCCGCGCGATCGGCGTCGGTGAGCGACAGATAGCTCACTGGCTCTCGAGCACCCGCCGGTACTCGTCCGGCGAGAGCAGCTGGTGCGTCTCGCTCGCGTTCGCGATGCGGATGCGGATCAGCCAGCCGTCGCCGTACGGGTCCTCGTTGACGAGCTCGGGGGCGTCGACGACCTTGTCGTTCACGGCGAGCACCTCGCCCGAGAGCGGCGAGATCAGGTCGGAGACGGCCTTCACGGACTCGACCTCCCCGTAGGAGGTGTCCTTGGCGACGTGCGCGCCGACGTCCGGCGGCTCGTAGTGGACGAGCTCCCCGAGCGAGTCCTGGGCGTACCAGGTGACGCCCAGCACCGCCTCGTCGCCTTCGATCCGTGCCCAGTCGTGCTCGGAGTGGTAGAGCAGGCCTTCGGGGTACGACTCGCTCGCCGTCATGAGCGCTCCTCTCGTGCATAGAAGGGCTTCTTCACGATCTCGGCCGTGCGCGGACGACCTCGCACGTCGATCACGACCTCGGTGCCGACAGCCGCGGCGGGCGCCGGGACGTAGCCGAGGCCGATCCCCACGTCGAGCATGGGCGACTGCGAGCCCGACGTCACCTCGCCGGCGCCCGGAACTCCAAAGACCTCGATCGCCATGCCCTGGCGCGGGATCGCCTTCTCGGTCATCCGCAGCGGCACGAGCCGCCTCTCCGGCCCGGCTTCCCTGAGCTCGCGCAGGCGGTCGGCGCCGGTGAACTCCGTCTCGAGCGCGCACGCCCAGCCGAGCCCGGACGAGATCGCGTCCCACTGCGGCCCGATGTCGTTGCCGTGGAGCGGGTAGCAGACCTCGAGGCGCAGCGTGTCGCGGGCGCCGAGGCCGCACGGCACGACCCCGGCGGCGAGGATCGCGTCCCACAACTGCTCGGCGTCGTCGGCCATGCAGGCGAGCTCGACGCCCTCCTCGCCGGTGTAGCCCGTGCGGTTCACCATCACCTCGACACCGAAGAGCTCACGGGTCGACCAGGTGAACGGCCGGGCGGGCTCGAGGCCGAGCCGGCGGAGCGCGTGCGGGCCCTGCACCGCGAGCAGCGCGTAGTCGTCCGAGACGTCACGGACGTCGGACCCGCGCAGCTCGCGCTCGGCGAGCCAGGCGAAATCGGCCTCGCGGTTCGAGGCGTTGACGATCAGGAGGTAGCGGTGCTCCTCGAGGCGGTAGACGATGACGTCGTCGACGATCCCGCCCGACTCGGTCGTCACCAGCGTGTACTGGGCGTCGCCGACCGCCAGCCGGTCGAGATCGTTCGAGAGGGCCGACTGGAGCAGGTCGCGGGCCGCCGGCCCCTCCACCTCGAGCTCGCCCATGTGCGAGACGTCGAAGACCCCTGCATCGGCCCGGACCGCGCGGTGCTCGGAGATCACACCCTCGTACTGCACCGGCATCTCCCAGCCGGCGAACGGCACCAGCCGCGCGCCGGCGGCGACATGACGCGCGTGGAGCGGTGTTCGACGGAGGGTCTGCACCGGCGCCGATCGTAGCCCTCCGGGTCGGAGGGCGGCGATCGAAACCGCTTCGTGCTCAGTCTTCGCGCAGGAACGACGGCACGTCGAGCGCCTCCGACGAGATCTCGAAGTCGGTGCTCCGGCTCGGCAGCGACGACGGCAGCCCCTCGGCCAGCGAGCGACCGGACCGGCGCCGGCGCTGGGCGCCGAAGCCGGTGGCGATGACGGTCACGCGCACCTCGTCGCGCACGTTCTCGTCGATCACCGCGCCGAAGATCACGTTCGCATTCTGGTCGGCCGCGCTGGTGACGACCTCGGCGGCCTCGTTGACCTCGAACAGGCCGAGATCCGTCGGGCCGGTGATGTTCAGGAGGATCCCGGTGGCGCCCTCGATCGACGACTCGAGGAGCGGCGAGCTGACGGCGGTGCGGGCCGCCTCGGCGGCGCGATTCTCGCCCTGGCCGATCCCGATCCCCATCAGCGCCGAGCCGGCGTTGCGCATGATCGTGCGCACGTCGGCGAAGTCGAGGTTGACGATCCCGGGGACGGTGATCAGGTCGGTGATGCCCTGCACGCCCTGGCGCAGGATGTCGTCGGCCATCTTGAAGGCCTCGGAGAGCGGCGTGCGCTTCTCGACCACCTGGAGCAGCCGGTCGTTCTCGATCACGATCAGGGTGTCGACCTTCTCGGCGAGATCGCTGATCCCGGCCTCGGCCTGGCCGGAGCGGCGGCGGCCCTCGAAGGAGAACGGCCGCGTGACGACGCCGACGGTCAGCGCCTCGAGCTCGCGGGCGATCTCGGCCACGATCGGCGCGCCCCCCGTCCCGGTACCGCCGCCTTCGCCGGCGGTCACGAAGATCATGTCCGCGCCCTTGAGCGCCTCCTTCAGCTCGTCGCGCGACTCGGTCGCCGCCTCGCGGCCGACGTTCGGGTCGGCGCCTGCGCCGAGCCCCCGCGTCGCCTTCGCGCCGATGTGGATCTTCACGTCCGCGTCGCACATCAGGAGCGCCTGGGCGTCCGTGTTGACGGCGACGAACTCGACGCCGGTGAGGCCCGCGTCGACCATGCGGTTGACGGCGTTCGTGCCGCCGCCGCCGACGCCGACGACCTTGATCACCGCTAGGTAGTTGCCGGAGCGATCTCTCATAGTGAATTGGCCTCGGTTCGCTTGAGCTGCTGGGGCTGTCGATGGACGTGCCGCACGAGCCTAAGGCTCGACTCCAGAGTCGAGTGTCCTCGCACGGTTGACTGTACGCCAGCGTAGGCGGAGTTTCCTGCCTTGTCAACGGCGATCGCCTGACAGTCGAGTTCGTTCAACCTCAACCTCAACCTTTGACTTGAGGGTTGGTGTTGAGCACCGGCCGCTCGGGAACGCTCACGTCGACATAGCCCGGGCCGGTCGCCCCCGCCTGCGCCGAGGCGAGGATGCGGCGTGCGATCGCGAGCTTGAGCCGGATGTCGCCGCCGTCCCCGAGCCGGATCTGGAACCCGGAGGCCAGGTCGAGCGTCAGGGCGCCGGGTGCAGCCGTGACGGTGCGCACGGGCGACGGCAGCCGCACGCCGTGAAGCGCCGCGACCGCGATCGGCGCGGCGCCGCCGGTGGCGTCCGACAGCTGCCCGGCCACCGTGATCTGGGTGTGCGAGGGCAGCCAGAGACGCGGCAGCGACGAGAGCTGCGGGTGCGGCAGCGTCTGCAGGACGCGACCGCTCGCGGCGACGAGGAAGGCGTCAGGGCCGCGCCGGACGATCAGCACCGGGCGTTCGGCGCGGACCGTGACCCGGAGCGTGTTCGGGAACGCCCGGTCGTACCGCACCGAGGCGACGTCGGGCAGGCCGGCGAGACGCCCGGCCACGTCGCCACCGTCGACGCGCAGCAGGCTCCGCCCGAGCTCGCCTGCGAGCGCCGCGCGCACCTCGGCCCGGACCTCGGGCGTGCCGCCGCGGATGTCGAGCGAGCGAACCGCGAAGACGGACGTCTCGAGCGCCGCCGCGTACGCGCCGAGGCCGAGCAGGAGCAGGACGAAGCCGAGCAGGAGCGACCGACCCGTCGGGATCGCGCGCCGAAGGTCGGGCAGCGCCCGGCCGAGGCCGTCTGCGGGCGCACGCGTCACCGTGCTCTTCGGAGCGGGCACCCCGCTCCTTTCGCCGTCCGGCAGGCGACCCCTACAGGCCCGCGGCGGGAACGGCAGGCAGTTCCAGCGGCCCGAGGAAGCGGACCTCGTGCTCGAGGACGACGCCGAAACGCTCGTACGCCCGCCGCCGGGCCTCCACCATCAGCGCGACCGCGTCGGCGGAGGTTGCCGCGCCGGTGTTCTCGATGAAGTTCGCGTGGACCGGCGAGATCCGCGCGCCGCCGACCGCGTGGCCCTTGAGGTCACACTCGTCGAGCATCCTCCCCGCTCCGAGCTCGTGCTCCGGGTTCTTGAAGACGCTTCCGAACGTCCGCCTGTTCGTCGGCTGCGTCGCCTTGCGCTGCGCCTGCAGCTCGGCGACCCTGGCCCGGACCTCGGCCGGCGGGCGGGCCTCCAGCCGGTAGCGGGCGAACGCCACCACCTCGCCGGGACGAAGCTCCGAGCGACGGTAGCCCAGGTGAAGCTCCGCGGCGCCGACCGTCCGCGGCCCCGCCGCGTCGACGACCGTGACGTCGAGCAGGATGTCGCGCCAGTCGCGGCCGTAGGCGCCCGCGTTCATCCGGACGCCGCCGCCTGCCGTCCCCGGGATCGCCGACGCGAACTCGAGCCCGCCGAGGCCCGCGTCACGGGCCCGGTGCAGGCAGACCGCGTTCGTCGCGCCACCGCCGGCGGTCAGCGTCGTGCCGAGGATCGTGACGGCGGCGAGCTCGCCGCCGAGCCGCAGGACGAGCGCGTCCACCCCGCCGTCGGACACGAGGACGTTGGAGCCGAGCCCGATCGCCTCGACCGCCAGGCCCTCGCCGCCGGCCCACCCGAGCAGCTCGGTGAGCTCGGCCAGGGTCGTCGGCTGCCCGAGCCAGCGCGCCGGCCCGCCGGTGCCGATCGTCGTGAAGCGCGCGAGCGGCACGTCCCGCCGGAGACCCGACGGGAGGCTCACCGGCCCGCCCCCTGCAGAAGGTCGCGAAGGAGCCCGACGGCACGATCGACGTCGCCGGCACCCGCAACGACGATCACGTCGCCGGGGTGGGCGCGCGCGGCGAGATACCCCGCGGCGTCCGCGACGGCCGGCAGCCAGCCGACCAGCCGACCGAGGTCGCTGAGCGCATCGACGATCAGCTTGCCGCTGACGCCCGGCAGCGGCCGCTCGCGGGCCGGGTAGATGTCGGTGACCACGATGTCGTCGGCGGTGGCGAGCGCGACGGCGAGCTCCCGGGCGAGATGGCGCGTCCGCGAGTAGAGATGCGGCTGGAACAACACGCGCACGGTGGCTCCGGGGAAACGCTCCCGTGCCGCGGCGATCGTCGCCGCCAGCTCGGTCGGGTGATGCGCGTAGTCGTCCACGATCACCACGCCGCCCGCTTCCTGCACCTCGAACCTCCGACCGGTGCCGGCGAACCGAGCCAGGAGCGGCGCCGCCTCGGCGCGCGCGACCCCGGCCAGCGCGAGCGCCGCGAGCGCGGCGCCCGCGTTGAGGCGATTGTGCGCGCCCGGCACCGCCAGCGGCCCGTCGTAGGCCGGCGCGTCCCGCACGATCCTCGAGACGCCGGCGAGCCACCCCTCGAACTCGGCCGCCAGCTCGGCTTCGGACGCGAACTCCGTGTGGTGGTCGAGGTCGATGTTGGTGACGACCGCGATCTCCGGCCGGAGCGAGAACACCGTCCGGTCGGACTCGTCGCCCTCGACGACCAGCCAGCCCGCCCCGGCGCCCGCGTTCGAGCCGAGCTGCGGCACCGGGGCGCCGATCAGCCACGCGGGATCGCGCCCGCTCTCGGCCAGCACGAAGGCGATCATCGCCGCCGTCGTGCCCTTGCCGTGCGAGCCGGCGACGACGATCGACGGCCGCAGGCCGACGAGCTCGCCCAACAGCTCGCGCCGTGGCCGGCCGGCGACGCCGGGGTACGCCGACGAGACGACCGGCTCCCAGCCTGCCGGGACGACCGGCTCGGGCGACAGCTCGACCCACACGCCCTCGAGCGGCGCGAGGTACGCCGTCGCGACGCGGTCCCAGCCCCCGACCTCCGCTCCCCACGCCCGCGCGAGCTGGGCGTACGCACTGAGGCCGGCGCCGCCGATCCCGACGAACCACAGGCGCCGCCCTGCGAGCGGGAGCGGCGCCGTCATCGGCCGGCCCGGGCGAGCGCGACCAGCTCGTCGGCGATCCGCTCCGCTGCGTCCGGGCGCGCGGCGGCGAGCATCGCGGCGGCCATCCGCTGCAGGCGAGGCGGGTCGTCGAGCAGCGACCGGATGAGCGCCGGGGCGCTGCCGAGGTCGGTCTCGCGGACCAGCACCGCTCCGCCGGCGGCGGCGAAGTGCTCGGCGTTGCGCGCCTGGTGGTCGGCCGTCGCGAAGGGATAGGGCACGAGCACCGCGGGCCGGCCGGCCGCGGCGATCTCCCAGACCGAGCCACCGGCGCGGGCGAGCACGAGGTCCCCGCACGAGATCGCGGCGCCGAAGCGGTCGGTCACGGGGATCAGCCGGTACTCGGGCCTCGAGACACGGCGCTTCAACGACGGATAGTCGCGCGCCCCGGAGATGTGCAGCACCGCCGGCCCGGCCTCGCCGAACGACTCGACGGACAGCTCGTTCAGCGAATGCGCCCCCGCCAGGGCGCCGAACACCACCAGCACCGGCCCGTCCTGCGGCAGCTCGAAGATCTCGCGGGCGTCGGCCCGGGGGATCGCCCGCGAGCGGGCCGGGATCGGCCGGCCGACGACGCGGTACTTGCCGTCCTGCCGGGCGTCGCTCGGGTAGGCGAGAAAGACGCGCTCCGCGAACGGAGCGGCGAGGCGGTTGGCCAGACCGAGGTGGGCGTCGGCTTCGGTCAGCGCCGCGGGGATCCCGAGCGTCCGCGCCGCGAGCACCATCGGCCCGGCGACGAAGCCGCCGCCGCCGAGGACGACGTGCGGCCGCCGCCGCCGCAGGATCCGCCGGCAGGCCAGCGGCGCGACGGACGCCCGTGCGAGTGCCCGGAGGAGCGCAGGCGAGGGGCTGCGCGGGAAGCCGCTGATGCTGAACGTGTCGAGCTCGTAGCCGGCTTCAGGAACGAGCCGAGCTTCGACGCGATCCGGCGACCCGGCGAAGGTCACGCTGACGTTCCGGGCCGTCAGCGCCTCCGCGACTGCGAGCGCGGGCAACACGTGGCCGGCTGTCCCGCCGGCTGCGATCAGACACCGAAGCTGCTGTTGCGTCGCCACGACTTGCGATGTTAAGGAGGATTCCGACCCCGGCGAGCAGGACGACGAGGCTCGACCCTCCGTAGGAGAGGAACGGCAGCGGGATCCCGGTCAGCGGAGCGACCCCGAGAACGGCCGAGATGTTGATCACGGCCTGTCCGCAGATGAGCACCGTGAGCCCGCTCGCCAGGCGCTTCCCGAACGGATCCCTGGTCTGGAGGGCGATCTTCAACCCGGCGTAGCCGAACAGCCCGTACGCGGCGATCACCGCCGTCACGCCGACGAGGCCGAGCTCCTCGCCGATGTTGGCGAGCATCATGTCGGTGTGGGCCTCGGGGAGGTAGAAGATCTTCTGGACGCCCTGGCCGAGGCCGACCCCGAAGATGTGGCCGGAGCCCATCCCGATCATCGCCTGGACGATCTGGAAGCCGGTGCCCTGCGCGTCGTGCCACGGGTGCAGGAACGCGAAGAACCGCGCGCGACGGTACGGCTCGAGCCACACCGCGGCCGTGCCGAGGGCCCCGGCGATGAAGAGCGCGGCGCTCAGCGTCCGCGCCGGCGTCCCGGCCACGAGCAACATGCCGGCGAGCATGACGAGGAGGGCGATCGCGGTGCCCATGTCCGGCTCGAGGATCAGCAGGACGCTGAACACGCTGGCGAGCGCGCCGATCGGCCGCCACAGCTCGCGCAGGGTCCGCGGCGGCTTCCTGCCGCGGGAGAGCTGGGCGGCCGCCCAGACCGCCAGCGCGAGCTTCGCCAGCTCCGACGGCTGGAAGACCGCCGGCCCGAACGAGATCCAGCGGCGGGCGCCGTTGATCGGCGGCCCGACGACGAGCACGACCACGAGCAGGAAGAGCGAGGCGAGCACGAGCACGGGGGCGAGCGCGCGCAGCCGTCGGTAGTCGGAGCGCTGCGCGACCACCATGAGCGCGATCCCGAGCACGGCGTAGGCTCCCTGCCGCTCGAGGTAGTAGCTCGGGTTGTTGCCGCCCACGGCGGCCGCGGCGGACGTGGCGCTGTACACCATCACCAGCCCGAAGGCGACGAGGGCGAGGGTGACGAGGATCAGCAGCCTCGACTCGAGCTCTCCCTTTCTCATCCGGACGGACTTCGCGCCCGGCGGGTGGATTCCTGGACCGGGCTAGCGAATTGTCCGCACGAGACGGCGGAACTCGTCGCCGCGCTGCTCGAACCCCGTGAACTGGTCGTAGCTCGCGCACGCCGGGCTGAGCAGGACGACCTCCCCCGGCCGGGCCAGCGCGGCGGCGTGCTCGACTGCGTGGGCGAGCGTCCCGTCGACGTGATGCTCGCGGGCCTCGAGCGCCGCCGCGAGCTGCGGCGCCGCAGCGCCGATCAGATGCACCGTGCGGACGTTCGGGCCGATCGAAGCCGCGAGCGGCGCGAAGTCCTCGCCTTTCAGCGAGCCGCCGAGGATCAGCTGAACGGGCTCGTCGGCGTACGCGGCAAGCGCGCGCCGGGCGGCGGCGACGTTCGTCGCCTTCGAGTCGTTGACGTAGCGGACGCCGCCGCGCTCGGCGACGAGCTCGAGCCGGTGCGGCACGCCGGCGAACGTCAGCAGCGCCGCCGCGATCGCCTCGTCCGCGATCCCTGCCGCCCGCGCCGCGGCCGTCGCCGCCGCGGCGTTCTCGCGGTTGTGGGCCCCCCGCAGGAGCGGCTCGGCGGGCAGTGGATCGTCGGCCGAGAACTCGATCCCGTCGAGCGCGAGGCCGCGGGGCACGACCTTCGCCCGCGCCCGCTCGAAGATGCGGAGCTTCGCGTCGCGATAGGCGGCGTACGACGGGTAGCGGTCGAGGTGGTCGGGCTCGAGGTTCAGGAGCACGGCGACCTCGCAGGCGAGCGTGTGCACATCCTCGAGCTGGAAGCTCGACAGCTCGCAGACGACCCAGTCGGCGGCGCGGATGCTGGTCAGCGGCACGCCGATGTTCCCGGCCACGGCGACGTCGCGGCCGGCGGCGCGGAAGATCTCGCCGAGCAGCGCCGTCGTCGTGGTCTTCCCGTTCGTCCCGGTGACGCCGACGAACCGCGACTCCGGCAGGAGGGTGTACCCGAGCTCGATCTCCGACCAGACCGGGATGCCCCGCTCGCGCGCGGCGCGGACGATCGGCGCGTCCGGTGGCGCTCCCGGCGACTTGACGAAGAGCCCGGCCCCGTCGAGGACGGCCAGGTCGTCCTCGTTGCCGAGCGCGCGATCGACCAGCACGACGTCGTCGCCGCGCTCCGCGAGGCGCGCCGCCGCGGCCTCACCGGACTTGCCGAGGCCGTAGTAGACGACCGCCTTCACTGCGGGTGGATCTGCGGGTAGTACTTGTAGAAGAGCGCGAACCCGGCCGCGCACAGGATCGCCGTGACGATCCAGAAGCGCACCATGATCTTCGTCTCCGACCACGCCTTCATCTCGAAATGGTGGTGGAGCGGCGCCATCAGGAAGACGCGTCGGCCGAGGTAGCGGAACGAGAGCACCTGCGCCATCACCGAGAGGGCCTCGATCAGGAAGATCCCGCCCACGAACAGGAGCAGGAACTCGACCTTCATCATGATCGCCATCGCGGCGATCGCGCCGCCGAGCGCCATCGCGCCGGTGTCGCCCATGAAGACCTCGGCCGGGAAGGCGTTGAACCAGAGGAACCCGACCGCGGCGCCGATGAGGGCCGCGCCGATGAAGGCCGCGTCGAGGCGGTTCTCGATCCGGTGGCCGCTGTTGCCGATCCCCGACCGGATGTACACCGTCACCGCCATCGCGGTGAACGTCGAGAGCGCGATGATCCCGGTGCCCGCGGCGAGGCCGTCGAGGCCGTCGGTCAGGTTCACGCCGTTCACCGACCCGGCGATGATCAGGAAGAGCAGCACGTACCAGCCGGGCCCGAGCGGCAGCCAGGTGTCGACGACCGGCAGGAACACGTCGTGGCGCAGCTGCTGGTGGTGCGCTGCGAAGCCGACCGCGACGGTGATCCCGAGCAGCAGCAGCATCTTCCAGCGGCCGCTGAGCCCGAGCGACCGCCGGTGCCGGAGCTTCGTGTAGTCGTCGATGAAGCCGATCGCGCCGCAGGCGAGCGCCGTGCCGAAGACCGTGAGCGCCGGCAGGGTGTAGTCGCTCACCGCCAGGAAGGCGATCGACGCGGCGACGATGATCAGGAGGCCGCCCATCGTCGGCGTCCCCTGCTTGGTCGCATGGTGCTTCGGCCCCTCCTCCCGGATCTGCTGGCCGAACTCGTTCCGCCGCAGGAACCCGATGAACGCCGGTCCGGCGAGGATCGAGATGATCATCGCGACGAGCGCGGCGACGAGGACTCTGACCATTACGCGGACAGGTTCTCTGCGACGGCCTCGAGTCCCACCGACCGGGAGCCCTTCACCAGCACCACGTCGCCCGGCTGCAGCGCCGCCCGGAGACGCACCGCGGCCGCCGCCGCGTCGGCGACCCACTCGCCGCCGTAGGCGCGCGCCTCCTCGCCCACCGCGATCACGCGCTCGATCCGGAGCTCGCGCAGCAGGGCAGCGATCTCCAGGTGGTACCCGGCCGACGCTTCGCCCAGCTCGGCCATGCTGCCGAGCACCGCGACCCGGCGCCGGTCGCCGGCCCGCTCGACGAGGTTCAGAAGGGCCGCGCGCATCGACATCGGGTTCGCGTTGTAGCAGTCGTTCAGCAGCAGCCCCCCGCCCGGAAGCGGCCGCTCCTCCTCGCGGAGCCTCGAGAACTCCACCTCGAGCCTGCCGTCCGGAGGGGGCACGCCGAGCCGCTCGGCGACGGCCCAGGCGAGCCGCGCGTTCCGCCGCTGGTGCGCCGAGGTGAACGCCGTCTCGAACGGCAGCGGCGCGTCGGCCGGCACGCGCACGACGGTGATCCCCGGGCGGGCGAGGAACGGCTCGAGCAGCGGCTCGTCGTCGGGGACGATCGCCGTGCCGCCCACCGGCAGCGACTCGACCAGCTCGGCCTTCGCCCGCGCGACGTTCTCGATCGTCTCGACGAGCGACAGGTGAACCGGGCCGACGTTCGTGATCACCGCGATGTCGGGCCGCACGAACGAGGCGAGCCAGCCGATCTGGCCGAGACCGCGCATGGCGAGCTCGCTGATGCACAGCTGCGTGTCCTCCTCGATCCGGCACAGGGTCAGCGGCACGCCGATCTCGGTGTTGAAGTTCCCCTCGTTCGCGACCGTCCGGAGGTGCGGTGCGCAGAGCGCGTACAGGATGTCCTTGGTGGACGTCTTCCCGGTCGAGCCGGTGATCGCGACCACCCGCCCGCCGGAGCGCCGCCGCACCTCACCCGCGATCGCGGCGAGCGCCGCGACCGGGTCGTCGGGCACGAGCGCGGCGGCGGCGCCCCGCGCGAGCGCGTGCTGGACGAAGTCGACGCCGCCGTCGATCGCCACGAACAGGTCGCCGTCGCGGATGCGGCGGGAATCCACCTGCATGCCGGTGACGGCGTGCGCCCACGGCCGCGCGGTGACCCGACCGAGCGGCTCGAGGAAGGTCGTCTCGAGTGCGATCATCCGGCGCCCCGGAGCCGACGCAGCGCCTCGCGCGCGACGACCCGGTCGTCGAACGGCACCGACCGGCCGTCGAGCTCCATCTCGGTGTCCGCGCCCTTGCCCGCGATCACGACGACGTCGCCCGGGCCGGCCTCGGCGAGCGCGGCCTCGATCGCGGTCGCGCGGTCGACGATCACCTCGCCGGCGGGCGCCCCGGCGGCGACCTCGGCGGCGATCGCCGCGGGCGTCTCGGAACGCGGGTTGTCGGTCGTCACGATCGTCCGGTCGGCCAGCCCGGCGGCGATGCCGCCCATGAGCGGGCGCTTCTCGCGATCACGGTCGCCGCCCGCGCCGAACACCACGGTCAGCCGGCCGTCGCCGAGCGAGCGCGCCGTCCGCAGCACGTTCGCGAGCGAGTCGGGGGTATGGGCATAGTCGACGATCACGGCGAACGGCTGGCCCTCGTCGACCGCCTCGAACCGCCCCGGCACGCCCTCGACCCGTTCGATGCCGGCCCGGATCGCCTCGTCGCCCACGCCGAGCGCCCGGGCCGCGCCGATCGCGCCGAGTGCGTTGGCGCGGTTGAAGGCGCCGCGCAGCCGCAGCTCGCTGCCGCCGAGGTCGTCGTCGGGCGTGAACGTGACCGCGCCGGGCAGCTCCCCGGCGAGGCGCTTCCCCCACGGGTCGCCGACGTTCACGACGGCCCGCTCGGCCTGGTCGAACAGCGCCCGCTTCGCCGCGTAGTAGGTCTCCATCGTGCCGTGGAAGTCGAGGTGGTCCTGCGTCAGGTTCGTGAACACGAGCACGGCGAAGCGCGTCCCGGCCAGCCGTCCCTGGGCCGCGGCGATCGACGTGGCCTCCATCACGCAGCTCCCGTCCCCGCCGTCGACCATCTCGCGGAAGAGCCGCTGGAGATCGATCGCCTCCGGCGTGTTCAGGCGAGCGACGGCCGTCCCGGAGGGCAGGGCGCGACCCGCGACTCGCCGCTCGATGTTGGTGAGCAGGGCCGGCCTGAGACCCGCCGCGTCGAGGATCGAGCGCAACAGGAACGCCGTCGTCGTCTTGCCGTTCGTGCCGGTGATCGCGGCGACCGGGAACTCGGCCGACGGGTCGCCGAAGAACTCGGTGGCGACGGCGGGCATCGCCTGCCGCACGCTCGGCACCACCACCTCGGGGAGGCCGAGCCCGAGCGGGCGCTCGACGACGAGCGCCACGGCGCCGGCGGCGATCGCCCGCGGCGCCAGATCGTGCCCGTCCGCGCGTGTCCCCGGGACGCAGAAGAACAGCGATCCCGGTGTGACGGCACGGGTGTCGTAGGCGAGATCGCGGATCTCGACCGGAGCCGCCCCGGCGGCCTGGGGCGATCCGAGCACCGCGCGGACGCGCTCCAGCTTCATCCCGCGAAGGCTAACCGGTGGTGCTGCCGGTGAGGGAGCGCGGCTGATCCGGCGGGATGCCGAGATACTGGAGGTCGAACTTGGCGATCTGGGCGAACGCGGGCGCGGCGACGACGCCGCCGAAGATGTTCGAGTGCGGCTCGTCGACCACGACGAGGACCAGCAGGCGCGGCTTCTTCACCGGCACCATGCCGACGAACGACGCCACGTACTCGCCCGTGGTGTAGCCGTGCGGGCCTGGTTTCTGGGCGGTGCCGGTCTTGCCCGCGACGCTGTAGCCCGGGATCTGCGCCGCGTTACCCGTCGCGCCGTGCTCGTCGACGACGCCCGTCAGCATCGCCTTCAGCTCCCGGTCGACGTTCGGCAGCACGATCCGCCGGTGCACGAAGCCGCGCTCGACGTATCCACCGATCCGGCTGACGAGGTGCGGCTGGACCCAGACGCCACCGTTCGCGATCGCCCCGTACGCGGCGGCCATCTGGATCGGCGTCACGGCGATGCCCTGGCCGATCGGGACGTTGCCGATCGTCGAGCCCGACCATTGCGCGAGCGGCAGGACGATGCCGCTGCTCTCGCCGGGGAAGTCGATGCCGGTCGGCTTGCCGTACCCGAAGCGCTGGATCCAGGCGGCGAGGCGCTCCGGGCCGAGCTTGCGCGCGATCGTGACGGCGCCGACGTTCGACGAGCGGGCGAGGATCTGCGCGACGGTCATCCATTCGGTCGGCCGGTACTCGGCGTCGTGGATCACGCGGTCGGCGACCCGGATCGAGTACGGCAGCCTGAACTTCGTGCTCGGCGTGACGATCCCGGTCGACAGGGCGGCGGAGATGGTCACCAGCTTGAAGGTCGAGCCCGGCTCGTAGGTGTCGGTGACGCTCCGGTTGCGCTGGACCGCGAACGGGACGCGGCCGGCGTTGTTCGCGTTGTACCCGGGGGCCTGCGCCATCGCGAGGATCGCCCCGGTCGACGGGTCGAGCACGATCGCGCTCGCGTCCTTCGCATGCCACCGTGCGACGGTCTGGCGCAGCACCTGCTCCGCGTTCGCCTGGATCGAGTGGTCGAGGCTCGTGAAGAGCTGGGCGCCCTCACGGACCGCCCGCGACTTGACGATGTTCACCGGACGCCCGAACGGGTCGTCGACCTCCGTCTGCACCCCCGCCTGCCCGGACAGCTGCCGGTCGTACTCGAGCTCGAGCCCGCCGAGGCCCCGGTCGTCGGTTCCGGCGAAGCCGATGACCTGCGCCCCGACCGTGTTCTGCGGGTAGCTGCGCTTCTCCTCGGGGTACGAGCCGATGCCCGAGAAGCCGAGTGCGAGGAACTTCGAGGCGAGCGCCGGGTCGGCGAAGCGGTCGACGTAGACGAACCCCTTGCTGCGGTCGCGGAGCTGCGGGTAGAGCTTGTTGGCGCTGACGCCGAACTGCTTCCAGGCGGCGAGCGCGATCTTCAGGGGCTGCCGCACCTGCTTCGGATCGGCGTAGATCGTGGTCGTCTGCTCCCCGATCGCGAGGTCGACACCCGCACGGTCGAAGATCGTGCCGCGCCAGGCCGGCACGGTGACGGTGTGCTCGTGCTGGCTGACCGCGAGCTTGCTGAACTGCGCCGCCTTCACAACCTGGAGCCAGCCGGCCCGCGCCAGGGTCGCCGCGAAGAGGAGGGCGAAGACGACGAACAGCAGGCGGATGCGGCGGTTGGCCTGCCTCTCGCCCGTCATCAGCGCGAGCCGAGGTTCACGAAGCCGTACTGGGAGGGATCGGACGGCACCATGCCCTCGGCCTGCGCGCGCGCCTGGATCTGCGGGGACGACTGCTCCGCGGAGAGTTGCGACTGCTCGGCGGCGATCTGGGCCTGGAGCGACGCCCGCTCCCGGCTCGTCGAGTCGAGCGCGAGGTTGAGCCGCAGGACGGCGACGTTGACGAAGACGATGCCCACGAGGAGGACGCCGACGACGGCGATCCAGAGGATGCCGCGCCGCGAGCGCCCGCGCGCCCGCGCGGCGGCGGTCGGCCGGCTACGCCGACGTGGCTGGGCTCCGGGCCTCGCGAGCGGCTCGGCGACCGAGGCCCGAGCGTGTGTCCAGGCGGCCATCAGGCGGGCTCCTTCGTGGCGACGCGCAGCCGCGCCGACTGGGCCCGCGGGTTGCGCGCGACCTCGCCGGCGGTCGGGCGGATCGCCCGGCGCGGCGTCGCACGCAGCGCGGGCGTCGAGCCGCAGACGCAGACCGGGAAGTCGGGTGGGCAGGTGCAGCCGTGCTCGCCGGCCCGGAGGAAGCGCTTCACGAGCCGGTCCTCGAGCGAGTGGAACGAGATGACCGCGAGCCGGCCGCCGGGCCGGAGCAGCTCGAGGGCGGGCGGCAGCCCACGTTCGATCGCCCCGAGCTCGTCGTTGACCTCGATGCGCAGCGCCTGGAAGACGCGCTTCGCGGGATGACCGTCGCCGAAGCGGGCGGGTGCGGGGATGGCGGCCTTGATCGTCTCGACGAGGTCGCCGGTGCGCTCGAACGGCGCGCGCTTGCGCCGCTCGACGATCCGCCGGGCGATCGGTCGCGCGTACCGCTCCTCGCCGAAGCGCTGGAAGATGTCGGCCAGGTCGCGCTCGGAGCTCTCGTTGACCAGCTCGCGCGCCGAGATCTCGGAGCTCGGGTCCATCCGCATGTCGAGCGGCGCGTCGACCGAGTAGGAGAAGCCCCGCTCCGGGCGGTCGATCTGCATCGACGAGACGCCGAGGTCGATCAGCACGGCGTCGGCGCGCACGCCGTTGTCCGCGAGCTGCGCCAGCACGAGCGAGAACTCCCCGTGCAGGAGCCGGGTCTTCACACCGTGGCTGCGGCGGAAAGCCTCGAAGTAGGGCGCGACGCTCGGGTCGCGGTCGATGGCGATCAGCTTGCCGTCGCCGTTCAGGCCGTTGGCGAGCAACGACGCGTGGCCGCCGGCGCCGAAGGTGCAGTCGACGATCGTCTGACCGGGCCTCGGGTCGAGGGCCGTGAGCAGCTCGTCCGCGAGGACGGGGACGTGATCGGACTCAGTTGGCAAGACGCTCGGCAACATCTTCCGCTCTCCCTTCGTCTTCGTGCTGCCGGGCGCGCCAGGCGGCACGGTCCCAGATCTCGAGGTGGTCCCAGACGCCGACCACGGTCACTTCGCGGTCGAGCGAGGCTTTCGCGAGCAGCGTCGCCGGGATCACCAGGCGCCCCTGCCGATCGAGCTCGCCGGGCGCCGCCGAGCCGAACATCCGGCGCTGCATCGTGCGGGCGTCGGCGGCGAAGGAGTCGAGGTCGCGGACACGGCGGGCCAGGCGCTCCCACTCCTCGCGCGGGTAGGCCTGGAGGCAGCCGTCGAAACCGGCGGTCACGACGACGCCGTCCTGGAACGCGCTGCGGAGCTTCGCCGGCAGCGTGAGGCGGTTCTTCTCGTCCAGCGCATGTTCGTGCTCACCCAGCAACATTCCACTGGGCCCCACTTTACCCCACTTTCACCCACTTGTCCAGCCACCAGGGGGGATCAGGCGGGGGCGGCCTCCACGGCGTCGCCGACCCGGACGCGGCCCGCCTCGGCCACCGCCGCATGGACGCCGAACGGGAGCGGCTCGGTGGTCGCGACTCCGGCACGCGAACGGGCCAGGGCCTTGAGCGTGTCGAGGTCGGGCCGCCCGGTCTCGGGGTTCTGGGTCGTCACGGCACACCGGCCGACGTTCCCGATCGGCACGACGACCGCTTCGCCGATGCGGACGCGGCGGCCGATCCACGACTCCTCGGCATAGGCGTCGACTCCGTCGATCCCGAAGTGCATCCGGAAGCGGCGCCCGTCGACCGCGTCGACGCCGAGCTCGCGCGCCAGGGCGGCGAGGGAGGCCGTCGCGAGCAGGGACGCGGCTCCCCCACGCCCGCGGTCGACGGCCGGCCGCTCGGCGGCCACGAGCCTCAGCGGGGTACCCGTCAGCGCCGAGAGCGCGTCGCTCCAGGGGCCGACGACGAGCCGCGCGGGCAGCGTCCGGCCCCAGAAGGCCGTGCCGAGCTCGGCCCCGAGCTCGACGGGGCCGTCGACGACCGCGCCGTCCGGGAAGGTCAAGGTCAGCGCGCCTGCCGCCGCGTCGACCTCCGGCCGCACCTGCTGCAGGATGCCGAGCCCCTTGGCGTTCACGAGGCGCCCCGACGCGTCGACGAGGTAGAACCCCCGATCGCCCTGCGGCCCGGCCTCCGTCAGCTCGACCTCGTCGAGCCCGCTGAGGGCGAGGCCCTTCACCGGGGCGATCGTGATCCAGGCGACACGGGCAGCCATCTGCGCAGGGTAGAGGGAACGCCCGGGCAGGCGATCTCACATTCCGGCGCGGTTCGCCGTTTCACTCGATGATGGAGGTCATGAACGAGCCGATCCCGCCGTTCGAGCGCTTCTACGTCGCCCACCGCGACGAGGTGCTCGGGTATCTCCGGCGGCTGCTCGGCCAGCGGGCGGAGGACGCCTGGCAGGAGACGTTCCTGCGGGCACTCCGCGCCTACGAGCGGCTCGAGCACGGCCGTCACCTGCGCGCGTGGGTGTTCACGATCGCGACCAACGTCGCCTTCGACGAGCTCCGCGTCGCGCCCGAGACGGCGGCCGCCGGAATCGAGCCGCAGGTCGAGTTGCGCCGCGATGCGTTCCGCGAGCTGGAGCATCTGACGACCGGCCTGCCGCCCAAGGAGCGGGCCGCGGTCGTGCTGCGCTACGGCTACGACCTCTCGTACGACCAGATCGGTGCCGCCCTCGGCTCGTCCGAGGAGGCGGCTCGTGCCGCGGCGTCGTCCGGCGTCCGCAGACTGAGGAGGGTCGCCCATGAACGTCACACCTGAGCTCGATGCCCGCTTCCGCGCAGCCGCGGAGGGCTCGGGCCTCGTGGATGCCCGGTACGACATCGTCGACTCGCCCGTCGGCGAGCTGTTCGTCGCCGTGACGGAACGCGGCCTCTGCCGCGTCGGCTACCGGCTCGACGCGGCGGACGACGAGCTCGCGCGGAGCTTCGGCCGGCGCGTGCTGCGCGCGCGGCTCGACTCGGTCCGCCGCGAGCTCGACGAGTACTTCGACGGCCGCCGCCAGGCCTTCGACCTGGCACTCGACCTGCGGGTCGCGCCGTTCAACGAGCAGGTGCTGCACGAGCTCGCGCGCGTGCCGTACGGGCACACCCAGACGTACGGGGGCCTGGCGGCCAAGGTGGGCCGCCCGCGGGCCGCGCGGGCCGTGGGCACGGTGATGAACCGCAATCCGATCGCGATCGTGCTTCCCTGCCACCGGATCGTGGGCGCGAACGGCTCGCTCACCGGCTACGCCGGGGGCCTCGACCGCAAGCGGGCGCTCCTGCAGCTGGAAGGCGCGACGCTCCTCGCGTAGACCACACTGTGACCGTGGCAGACGGCACACCGCACGTCGTCGTGGTCGGCGGCGGCTTCGGCGGGCTCGCGGCGGTCCGGGCGCTTCGCCGCGCCCCGGTGCGCGTGACGCTCGTCGACCGCCGGAACTTCCACCTCTTCCAGCCGCTCGCGTACCAGGTGGCGACAGGAGCATTGTCGGCGGCCGAGATCGCGACGCCGCTGCGCCAGATCCTGCGCCGCCAGCGCAACGCGAGCGTCCTGCTCGCCGACGTGGTGGGCTTCGAGCTCGCACGCCGGCTCGTGCTCCTCGGCGACCTGCCGACCGGGGAGCACGACCGGGCGCTCTCCTACGACAGCCTCGTCGTGGCCGGCGGTTCGGCCTACGGCTATTTCGGCCACGACGACTGGGCCGCGTTCGCTCCGGAGCTCAAGTCACTCGAGGGCGCGCTGGCGCTGCGCTCGCGCATCCTGTCCGCCTTCGAGGCGGCCGAGGCCGAGCTCGACGACGAGCGCCGCCGCAGCTGGCTGACCTTCGCGGTGGTCGGCGCAGGGCCGACGGGCGTCGAGATGGCGGGCCAGATCGCCGAGCTGGCCCGCGAGCTGCGCCGCTCCTTCCGGCGGGCCGACACCCGTGACGCCCGCGTGCTGCTGATCGAAGCGGCCGACCGCGTCCTCACCTCGTTCCCGCCCGGCCTGTCGCGGCGGGCCGAGCGAGCGCTCGAACGGCTCGGGGTCACGCCCCGCCTCGACACGAGCGTGGTCGGGATCGGGCCGGCCGCGATCGAGCTCCGGCACGCCGACGGCAGACTGGAGTCCGTGCCCACGCGCACGGTCGTGTGGGCCGCCGGCGTCACCGCGTCGCCGCTCGCGGGCCTGCTCGCCGAGGCCTCCGGCGCCGAGACCGACCGCGCCGGGCGGCTGCTCGTCGAGCCCGACCTGACGCTCCCCGGCCATCCGGAGGTCTTCGCGCTCGGCGACATGGTCGCGGTGCGAAGTTCGGGCGGTGGCGTCCAGCAGCTGCCCGGCGTCGCGCCGGTGGCGATGCAGCAGGGCCGGGCCGTCGCGCGGTCGCTCCGGAGGGGGCGCGAGCCGTTCCGCTACCGCGACAAGGGCAACCTGGCGACGATCGGCCGGGCCAAGGCGGTCGCCGACGTACAAGGCGTGCGCCTGAGCGGCTTCCCAGCCTGGGTGCTCTGGCTCGTCATCCACCTCGCCTACCTGATCGGCTTCCAGAACCGGCTGCTGGTCTTCCTGCGCTGGACGTTCAGCTACGTCACACGTGGGCGCGGCGCACGCGTCATCCACCGCTGACCTGGAAGAAACGCCTTGCCTCGGCCGCGCAAACAGCGCATCATCCGTCGGTGACGTCCGGACGCCGCCTCGGCGTGGTCTCCATGGCTGCGGTCGTCGCCGCCGCGGTCGCCGTTGCCGCCTCGCTCGGCGACGGTGGCGTCTCGGGCTCGATCGCGATTCCGGCGACGGCGAACATCTTCGGCGCCGGGCTCGCCACGCCGCCCGCCCCGGCCGGGCACGGCGCCGGCACCACGCCGCCGTTCATCCCGCTGCCGCAGGGGACGGGACGAATCCTGGTCGTCTCGTCGATCACCGGCAAGATCACGTGCTGCGACACCGAGCAGCCCGCCCCCTACGCCGGCTGGGGCGGCGATACCGGCAGCGGCACCGCCCTCTACTCCGTCGGGCCGATCGGCGGCGTCCACGGCGCGACGCGCATGTTCCTGGTCGGCGTCTTCCTGCGTCCGTCGAAGCCGACCGGCAGCGCGCCCGTGGGCGACAGCAACCGCACGCCTGGAGTCGCCCAGCCGTTCGCCGTGCGTCCCGGCAGCAACGTCGTCATCCCGGACAGCGCGAGCCGGCTCTTCCTCGGCTTCGGCGACGGCTATGCCTTCCAGGGCGACCCCGGCTATTACTCCGACAACGCCGGGTCGCTGCACCTGAGCTACAAGATCACGGTGACGCCGCCGGTCTGCCCGAAGACCGAAGTGCCCGCCGAGGGCCGGGAGATCCAGGTCGGGAACGTGATCGAGATCAAGTCGAAGTATCCCGGTGGCGGCCCCACGGCCGCCTTCGTCCGCCACGGTGCGAACGCACCCCTCGAGCCTCTGCACGAAGGCGACGTCATCCGCAAGGGCGACATCGTCAGCACCGACTCCGAGACGGTGCTGGCGTTCGAGTTCGCCGCCGGCGGCCGCGTCGGAGTGAATACCGAGGCCACGATCAAGGTCCTCAACGAGCGCACGGCCGTCGACGTCTCGGGGCAGATCCACCTGAGCAAGGGAAATCTCTGGAAGAAGTGCGGCAAGCTGAAAGAGCCGCTCGAGATCCAGACCAACGGCGGCATCATGGGCGCAAAGGGCTGACGTGCTCCCGCGGCGGACGCTCAGCTCTCCGGGGGACCGGCACGGCGCTCATCAGGTGAGCCACCGCTGAGAGCCGCGGCAACTGCCTGCGCCGCTGCCGCATACGCGGCGCCCGCCAGGCCCGAGCCCCAGGTGGCCCGCGCGACGCCCAGCTCCTCGAGCTCGCACGGTGCCGGGCCGCCGGGGGTGAGCAGCACGTTCATCGGCCCGTCGAGTCGGCGGACCAGCTCGGGAATCGCACCGGCGGGGCAGGTGATCGGGTAGACGCAGTCGGCACCGGCTGCGAGATACGCGTTCCCACGCACCACGGCTTCCTCGATGCCGCCTGCAGCTCGCAGAAAGACGTCGACCCGCGCATTGATCACGAGGGCGGGGACCGCTGCGCGGATCTCCCGGATCGCCGCGACCTGCTCGTCGACGGGCCGGAGCACGCCCGACGGCGAGTCCTCGAAGTTGACGCCCGCGATGCCGCCCTCCCACGCCGACTCCGCCGTTCCGACCGGATCGCCGTAGCCCGCTTCCAGGTCGGCAGTCACCGGGAGAGACACGGCGGACGCGATGCGGGTCGCCGCGCGGAGCATCTCCTCGCGCGGCGCCCGCTCCTCGTCCGCGAAGCCGAGCGATCGCGCGACGCCTCCGCTCGTTGTGGCGAGTGCGTGAACGCCCGGCACCGCCGCGAGCGCCCTGGCGCTCGCGACGTCCCACGCATTCGGCAGGACGAGGATGTGGCGGCCGTGATGGAGCCGGCGCAGCAGAGCGGCCTGCTCGCCGGTCGTCGACAGCTGTGCCATGACGTAACGCTACTTGGGGTCATTCGTTCGGCAGCGGCCCGAGCAGCCGGTAGCCGACGCCCCATTCGTTGTCGACGAACGCCACCGAGGGCGCGAGCTCGCGCAGCTTGCGCCGGAGACGCGATGCGTGCGAGTCCACCGTGCGCGTGCGGCCGGCGACGGAATAGCCCCAGACGTCCCGCAAGAGCTCTGCCTTCGTGAACACCCGTTGCGGCTCGGACGCGAGGCGCAGCAGCAGCTCGTACTCCTTGTGCGGCAGTTGCACACGCGAGCCCGCGACGCGAACGTCGCGGGTCGCGATGTCGATGCGCAGCGGCGGCACCTCGACCACCGCCGGCGGGACCGGGCGCGCCCGCCGCAGCACGGCGCGAATCCGCTCGACCAGCTCCTGGTAGTCGAACGGCGGCGCCAGATAGTCGTCGCACCCCTGACGGAACGCATGGACGCGGTCGACGACGTCGGACTCGGCATGGCCGAGCACGATGACGGGCGCCCGGTCGAGCCACCGCTCGACCAGGTCGACCCGCCCGGCGAGGACGAGATCGGGGCGGCCGTCGCTCTGCACCAGCTCGAAGCCGTCGCCCGGCAGGTGCCGCTCGAGGTAACCGCGCGTGCCCGGCTCTGCGTCGGCGAGGAGGAGCGAAGTCGTCACGGGACGAACGTACCGCCGCCTCGTGGCGGCAGCCAGTTGTCCATTCGCACGATTGTGCGACGAACGATCCTCAGGCGGCCGGCCCGGACCGGCCCGGGCGAAACAGGCCTAGATCCGCCCGGAGCGGACGACGCTCCAGAGCAGCCAGGCGCCGAGGATGGCGCTCAGGCCGAAGCCGAGCACCGAGACGGCGTTCAGGCCGAGGAGGTGCGGGCCCTTCTTGGCGAAGATCCCGATCAGGCTCGAGCCGATCAGCCCACCCGTCACGACCAGCGCGATCACGAGCCGGTTGGCCAGGACGTCGAGCTTCGCCAGCACGTCGTCGAGCCCCTTGTGGACGAAGCCGACCTCGATCTGGCCGTCGCGCACCTGTTCGAGCGTGTCGTGCACCTGGAACGGCAACTCGGCGGCGATCTGGGCCAGCCGCCAGCCCTCGCGGCGCGCCTGGGCGGCGATCCGGCCGGGTGTGAAGCGCTCCACCAGCAACGCCCGCGCGTACGGCTGGGCGACCTCGAAGACGTTGAAGCTCGGGAAAAGCTCGATGCCGACCGAGCCGAGCGTCGCGATCGCCTTGTCGAGCAGGACGAAGCGCGTCGGCAGGCGCAGGTTCATCCGGTAGGTCAGCGAGAACGCCTCCCGGATCAGCTCGATCGGGTCGATGCTCGCGAGGCTCGTCCCGTAGTAGCGGTAGTAGAGCTCGCGCAGCTCGGCGCCGAACTGCTCCTCGCGATCCTTCGGATAGCGGACGCCGAGGTCGGCCAGCCGCTTCGGCAGCGCCTCGACGTTCTCGGCCGCCGCGTCGATGAAGAGCCGGGTCAGCCGGGTCATGTCGTCGTCCGTGAGCTTCCCGGCGAGCCCGAAGTCGACGAGCCCGATCCGGTCGGGGGCGAGCACCAGGATGTTCGCCGGGTGCGGGTCGGCGTGGAAGAAGCCGTGCCGGAAGATCATCGTCATCCACGTCTCGGTGACCCGGTAGGCCAGACGGCGGCGCTGGTCGGGCGGCAGATGCTCCAGGTCGAGATCGCCGATCTTCACGCCGACCAGCTCCTCGAGCGTGAGCACGCGGCCCCGTGTGTACGACCAGTAGACCTTCGGGATCGTCACGTGCGGATGCCCGGCGAAGTTCCGGTGGAACGTGTCGGCGTTGCGGGCCTCGAGGCGGTAGTCGAGCTCCTGGCGGATCGAGCGGGCGAATTCGTCGACGAGCTCGCGGGTGTCGATGAAGTCCAGTGCGCGGACCCGCTCCTTCGCGAGGCGCGCAGCCTGCTCGAGCAGCTGGATGTCGCTCTCGACCTGCCGGGGCGCGTTCGGCCGCTGCACCTTGACGACGACGCGGTGGCCGTTCGGCAGGGTCGCGCGATGCACCTGCCCGATCGAGGCCGCCGCGATCGGCGTCACCTCGAAGTCGGTGAACAGCCGCTCGACCGGCTGGCCGAGCTCCTCGCGGATCGTGCGCTCGACCTCCTCGTACGGGAACGGCCGCACGTCGTCCTGCAGGCCGCGGAGCTCGCTGGCGATGTCCGGCGGCACGATGTCGGGCCGCATCGAGAGCAGCTGCCCGAACTTGACGAACGTCGGGCCGAGCTCGTCGAGCAGCTCGCGGAGATGACGGCCGCGCGGCGTCGTGCCCGTGCCGTCGCCGACGCTCCCGCCCCCGGCGCGGTGTCCCTCGATCACGTACCCGAAGCCGTGCCGCACCGCCACCTGGGCGATCTCGCTCAGACGGCCGAGGTTCCGCTGCTTCTCACGAGTCGCAGCCACAGGTCATAGCTTAGAGGTCGAACCGAAAATGAAGGTTGTGCCGAACCCCTCATGCCGGTTCGACCTCTCAGGTCAGACGCGCCGGGTGCTACCGGATCGCGCGGACGGTGGCCGACCACGAGCCGCGCGGCGACGTCGGGGAGACGGTCCCTGCCCCGCCGAGCGCGCTCACCTCGACGGTCAGCTGCTGGCCGGCGTCCGTCTCGACCTCGACGACCGAGCCGATGCCCACCGCGTCGCTGCCGCCCCGCTCGACGATCTCGGCGTGGTCGAGCCGCGAGCGGAGCGTGCGGATGCGGGCCTCGAGCAGCCCCTGCTCGTTCTTGGCCGCGTGATATTCGAAGTTCTCGGAGAGGTCGCCGAACTCGCGAGCCTTCTTGATCGCCGCCACGATCTCGGTGCGGCGCGGGCCTTCGAGCTCGCCGAGCTCGGCCCGCAACGCCTCGGCCTGCTCGGCGGTGAGGCGCTCGCCGTCCGTCACGACGAGCCGTCTACCACTTCGAGCCGCGCCCGCGGCGCGACTTGTAGACGAGCCTCGGCCGGGCGACCGTCATCCCGGTCGACTGGAACTCCTCGACATGGCCGTGGAGGCGCGCGACCCGGCTCACGTCCGCCTGCTGCTCGGGCAGGACGAGCGTGATGCCCACCCCGCCGCGGCCGGCCCGGCCCGTGCGCCCGATGCGGTGCGTGTACGAGTCGGCCTCCTCGGGCGGATCGAAGTTGATCACGTGCGTGATGTCGTCGACGTCGAGCCCGCGGGCGGCGACGTCGGTCGCCACGAGCGTGCGCACCCGGCCGGTGTCGAACCGCTCGAGCGCGTTCTCACGCTGGGCCTGCCCCTTGTCGCCGTGGATCGCGACCGCGTCGACGTCGTGGCGCCGGAGCTTCTCGACGAGCCGGTCGGCGCCCGCCTTCGTGCGCACGAACACCAGCGCCAGGCCACGCTCGCCCTCGTTCAGCAGCTCGACCAGCGTCGAGACCTTCGTGTCGGCGGTCACCGGGACGAACCGGTGGTCGACCTCGCCGGAGCGCCGGTCGGCCGGCAGCTCGCCCTCGAACCGCGCCGGCATGTGGGTGTAACGGCGGGCCACCTCCCCCACCTCGCCGTCGAGCGTCGCCGAGAAGAACATCGTCTGGCGCTTCTCGGGCAGGAGCCGGACGATCTTGTCGACCTGCGGCTTGAACCCCATGTCGAGCATCCGGTCGGCCTCGTCGAGGATCAGGATCGAGACGTCGGCGATCGAGAGCAGCCGGCGGTCGACGAGGTCCTGGAGCCGCCCGGGCGTCGCGACGATCACGTGGGCGTCCTTGGCGATGTTCGCCTGCGGCTTGAGCGGCACGCCGCCGTACACCGAGGCGACCTTCAGCCGGCCGGCGGCGACCCGCTCGACCTCCTCGGTCACCTGCGCGCACAGCTCGCGCGTCGGCACGAGGATCAGCGCCGCGGGCCGGCGGCCGTCCGGGTCGACCTTCTGGACGATCGGGATCGCGAACGCGAGCGTCTTGCCGGAGCCGGTCGGGCTCTTGGCGAGGACGTCACCCCCGCGGAGCGCCTCGGGGATGACGAGCGCCTGGATCTGGAACGGCGCGACGATGCCCTGGCCCGCGAGTACCTCGCAGACGAGCTCGGACACGCCGAGCGAACGAAATTGCTGACTCACCCTCTTCTCCTTCTCATGCGGAAATCCGGCTGGCGAGATCCCGGATCCGCTCGAGTGGAGCAACGAGAGGGGAAGCAAGGACCTCACGGGCGGGCGGACGATCCGCACGCCGTGAGGAGAACGGTAGCAAGCGTGACGGCTGTTACGGCCGCTCGGCGGGCGGCGACTCCTCGAGCAGCCGCAGCCGGTGCTCGAGCTGGGCGACCCGCAGCTCGAGCTCGTCCCAGTCGTCGCGCGTCACCAGCCCGAGCTCGCGTGCCAGGTCGACCAGGCGTCGCTTCGTGCCCTCACCGACCCGGATCGCGTCGCCGCGCCAGCGGCCGGTGGCGTCGTCGAACAGCGAGCGCGCCTCGTCGAAGCGCGGGCCGAGCAGGGAGACGAGGCGGTCGAGCGGCTCGCGCCGGTCGCCACCCGGCGTCTCGCCGGGCTCCTGGTCGTTACCTGGGGCGGCCATGCGGCCTCGAGCGGCGCCGTTGACGCCTGGCGTTACGCTTCGCCTCCGGGTCGACCGGCTCACCGTCGACCAGCGTTCCCAGCTCGTGCTCGACGACGTCGAGCGGAGTCTCGGGCGCAGGCTGCTCGGCCGCCACGCGCTCCGCCTCGGCGAGCATGCGATTCGACTGCGACACCGTCTGCGGACCCGCCAGCACGGCGGCCTGCTTGCGTCGCGCGTACTCGGGCTCGCGCTCCTTCCACATCGTCAGGAGCGGCGCGGCGATGAAGATCGACGAATACGCCCCCGAGGTGATCCCGACGAGGAGGGCGAAGGCGAAGTCCTTCAGCGTCGCGCCGCCGAAGAGCAGCAGCGCGAGCACGGGCAGCAACGTGATGAACGTCGTGGCGAGCGAGCGGCGGATCGTCTCCCACAGCGAGACGTTCGCGATCGAGGCGAACGGCGCCCTGCGCATCAGCGGCACGTTCT
This sequence comes from uncultured Gaiellales bacterium, assembly GCA_964468985.1. Taxonomy (GTDB): domain Bacteria; phylum Actinomycetota; class Thermoleophilia; order Gaiellales; family Gaiellaceae; genus PALSA-600. The sequence continues at coordinate 28,741 of CAYXXE010000005.1, forward strand.
CCCGGATGCGGTCGAAGATGATGATCGTGTCGTAGATCGAGTAGCCGAGCACGGTGAGGACCGCGGCGACCGTCGACGCGGTCACCTCGCGCCCCGTGAGGGAGTAGATCCCGACGGTGATCGCGACGTCGTGGAGCATCGCGACGATCACCGGCACGGCGAATGCGAGCCCGTGGAAGCGCACGGCGATGAACACCGTGATCACGAGCAGCGAGACGAGGATCGCGAAGATCGCGGACTCGGCGATCTGGCGACCGAAGCTCGAGGAGACGTTCTTCGTCCCCAGCTTGACCGCGTGCACCTTGTTCGTGAGCAGCGAGGTGAGCTCGGCCTGCTTCGCGGGGCTCAGCTTCTTGAGGCGGATCTGGAAGCTCTGATACGCGTCGCCGTTCGACGACGACTTGCCGCGGCCCTGCACCACGGCGTCGCTGCGCCCGATCGCGGCCGTCTGGTTGCGGATCTCGGTGAGCGAGGTCGGGCTCTTGGTCACGAACGTCACCTGGACGCCACCCTTGAAGTCGATCCCGAAGTTGAGGCCGCGGGCGACGAGCGAGACGGCGCCGATCACGAGCACGGCGCCGGAGACGGCGAACCAGGTGTTGCGGCGGCGCATGAAGTCGACCTGCAGGAAGCGGAGCCCCTGCTGGCCGCCCGCGCCCATGAAACGCGGGTTGTCGAACCACTTGAAGCCCGCGAGCACGCCGAGCATCGCGCGCGTCGCCGCGACCGCGGTGATCAGGGAGATGACGGTGCCGATCAGCAGCATCAGCGCGAAGCCCTTCACCTCGGCGGTCGCGACCGCGAACAGGATCAGGGCGGTGATCGCCGTGACCACGTTCGCGTCGACGATCGTGTGGAAGCCCTTCGCGTAGCCGGTGGCGATGGCGGCCTTCACGGACTTCCCGGCGCGCACCTCTTCCTTGATGCGTTCGAAGACGACGACGTTCGCGTCGGCGGCCACCCCGATCGTGAGGATCAGCCCGGCGAAGCCCGGCAGGGTGAGCGTGACGCCGAAGATCAGGATCGCGCCGTACATGAAGGCGGCGTAGATCGCGAGGCCGATCACCGCGACGAGGCCGAGGAAGCGGTAGAGGATGAGCAGGAACAGCGCGACGACCAACAGGCCGCCGATGGCCGCGTTCCGCGCCTGCTTCAGCGAGTCCTTGCCCAGCGTGGCCGAGACGTCGGTCTGCTCCTGCGTGACGAAGTTGATCGGCAGGGCGCCGGTCTGGAGCACGAGCGCCAGGTCCTGGGCCTCGCTGACGCTGCCGATGCCGGTGATCTCGGCGCCGCCGGCGGTCGGGTCGATCCCCTGCGGGTTCTGGCTCGGGTTGATCGCCGGCCACGACCGGATCTCGTTGTCGAGGACGATCGCGAACGCGCACTCGGCGGCGCAGTTCGCGCCCTGGCCCGAGATCGCCCCGCGCGTCGCCTCGTTCTTCGTCACCTGCCGGAACACGTTGTTGCCGTGGCCGGTGAACTGCATCGTCACGATCGGCTGGTTCGTCGTCGGGTCGAAGTCCTGCGAGATCCCCGACAGCTTCAGGTCCTTGCCCGTCATGTTCGGGTACGGGCCGTACTGGTCGCCGGGGTAGGCGCCGTGCTTGAAGAGGTAGTAGTCGGTCTGACCGACCGGGGGCAGCCCGGTCGCGTCGCCCGGGCAGACGGTGGTGGTCTTCGCGGAGCAGCTGATGACGACGGTCTGCGCCGGCACCGCGAGCACCTGGTCGCCCTTCGGCACCTTGCCTCCGGTGGCGTCGAGCAGGCCCGCCTCGCCGGTCGTCGCGTCACGATGCAGGGTCTGCGCCGGGCCGGAGAGGACGTGACAGGCGACCGTCGAGGTCTTCTTCTTCTTGCCGACGACGCGGGTCCTGGTCGTCTCCTTCGCGAAGAGGTAGTAGTCGGACGGGCCGCCCTTCTGCTGGTTGACGATCGACTGGACGCGCGTCAGCAGGCCGCAGAGGCTGCGCGTGGCCACGACGTTCTGCGATGCGTCGCGCGACGGTGGGACGAGCGCCGGGACGAGGTCGTACAGCTCGAGCTGGGCCGTCTTGCCGATCAGGTCGGCCGCCTTGGCCGGATCGTGGACGCCGGCGAGCGCGATCACGATCTGATCGCTGCCCTGGAGACGGATGTCGGGCTCGGAGACGCCGAGCTTGTCGACGCGGTTCCGCATGATGTCGAGCGAGCGCGACATGTCGGCCGAGGTCAGCTTGTGACCCTTCGGCGGCTGGGCCTTCAGGACGACCTCGAGACCGCCCTGGAGGTCGAGCCCCTTCCGGAGCGCGCGGTGGTACGGCGAGCCGGGAATGCCGATCAGGCCCACGCCCGTCAGGGCGAGGACGATCAGGCTGACAAGGATCAGATGTGACCGGCGAGAGGTCAAGCCGCCACAGGTTAGCGGGGTCCTTCCGGTCCTGAGCCCTCCCCGGGCTCGGGCTCGCCGTCCTCGTCCCCGGCGTCGCCGTCGCCGCCGTCCTCGTCCTCCGCGACGGCCGCGACGGCGCGCCGGTCGAGAGTCACGACCACGCCCGGCGCGATCTCGATCAGGAGGCGGTCGTCGTGGATCTCGCGAACGGTCGCGTACAGGCCGCCGGCGGTGATGATCTCGTCGCCGGCCGCGAGCGAGTCCTGCATCGCCTCGTGCGATGCCGTCTGGGCGCGCTGACGGCGGCGGATCGGCAGGACGACGAAGATCCAGAGGAGGCCGAACACGACGAGGACGATCAGGAGGCCGGGCACCGGAGCCTTTCGAGTGCATCGCGTTTGTAGGAGGCGAAGCCGCCGCGCTCGATCGCCGCGCGCGCGCCGCCGGTCAGCTGGACGAGGAAGCGTAGATTGTGGAGCGAGAGGAGGCGCAGCCCGAGCAGCTCGTTCTGGTTGACGAGATGGCGGATGTAGGCGCGGCTGAAGCGCGTGCAGGCCGGGCAGTCGCAGGTCTCGTCGAGCGGCCGCTCGTCGCGTGCGAACTGCGCGTTGCGCAGGTTGAGACGGCCGCGGGCCGTCAGGGCGCTGCCGCTGCGGGCGGTTCGCGTGGGTAGGACGCAGTCGAACATGTCGATCCCCGCTTCGATCACCTCCAGGATCCCCTCCGGGTCGCCGATCCCCATGAAGTAGCGCGGCCGGTCGGCGGGCAGGAGCTGGGCGGCCCGGTCGGTCGCCTCGAACATCGGCTCGCGCGCCTCGCCGATCGCGAGCCCGCCGATCGCGTTGCCGTCGAAGTCGAGCTCGGCGAGCTCGGCGATCGAGCGCCGGCGAAGCTCGTCGTCGAGGCCGCCCTGGCTGATCGCGAAGCGCAGCTGGCCCTCGGCGCGCGGCTCGTCGCGCTGGCGCCGCGCCCAGTCGGTCGTCCGGCGCACCGCCTCCTCGAGCGCGCGGCGGGAGACCCCGGGGGGCGGCACCTGGTCGAGGCACATCGCGATGTCGCTCCCGAGGTTCGCCTGGATCCGGGCGGCCAGCTCGGGGGTGAAGCGCGCCGCCGCGCCGTCGTAGACGCTGCGAAAGGTCACCCCGCCGTCGTCGACCCGCGCGATCGTGTCGCGGAGCGAGAAGACCTGGAAGCCGCCCGAGTCGGTGAGGATCGGGCCGGGCCAGGCCATGAACCGGTGCAGGCCCCCCAGGTCGCGGATCAGCTCGTCGCCCGGCCGGAAATGCAGGTGGTAGGTGTTGCCGAGCAGGATCTCCGCCCCGAGCGCCTCGACCTCCCCCGGGTCGAGCGACTTGACCGTCCCTTTCGTCCCGACCGGCATGAAGACCGGCGTCCGCACCTCGCCGTGCCGGGTCCGCAGGATGCCCGCGCGAGCCGCGCCTTCCTGAGCCGTGACCGAGAACGACCCGTCCGCAGCGGAGAGCTGTGGGGTCAGACCAGCGTTATGAATGTGTGAAGGATGATCCACAGGCCTGTCCTGCCGGGCCGTGGCCCGACGTCAAACGAGGGTGTCGCGCGGGTGACGGAGCGGTGGAGCGACGGTGACGAGCTTTCCACAGGGTGCCCGACGTCACAGGATCAGCATCGCGTCGCCGAAGGAGTAGAACCGGTACCGCTCCTCGATCGCGACGCGGTACAGGCGCCTCGTCTCGGCGATCCCGGCGAAGGCCATCACCAGCGCGAGCAGGGTCGAGCGCGGCAGATGGAAGTTCGTGAGCAGGTGGTCGACCCGCCGGAACGGGACGCCCGGGGTGAGGAACAGCTCCGTCCGACCCGCGAGCGGGGCACCCGCCGCGATCGTCTCGAGCACCCGGACGGTGGTCGTCCCGACGGCCAGCACCCGCGGCGCCGCCTCGATCCGCGCCCACTCGGACGCCGAGACCGCGTAGCGCTCGCCGTGGATCGGATGCTGCTCGACGTGGTCGGCCTGGAGCGGCCGGAACGTGTCGAGGCCGACGTGGAGGGTCACCCGCGCCACGTCGAGCCGGGCGAGCAGCTCGGGCGTGAAGTGGAGCCCGGCCGTCGGCGCGGCGGCCGACCCCGGATCGGCGGCGTACACCGTCTGATACCGCTCAGGATCGCGTAGCGGCTCCGTGATGTACGGCGGCAGCGGCGCCGCGCCCGCCGGCTCGCCCGTGACCCGCACCCGCCAGCGCCCCTCGCCGAGATGCTCGAGCAACTCCACCGGGCCCGACCGGAGCCCGGCCCGCAGGCGGCGCGTCGGCCGCGCCAGCGCCAGCCACTCGTCGCCCGCCAACTGCTCGAGGAGCAGCACCTCGCCGCGCGGCTGCTCGAGCAGGATCCGCCCGGCGACGACCCGCGAGTCGTTGACGACCGTGAGCGTCTGCGGGGGCACGAGCTCCGGCAGCTCGCGGAACGCCGCGTGCTCGACGACCCCTGTGGCGCGCGAGTACACGAGCAGGCGCGAGCCGTCGCGCTCGGGCGCCGGATGCTGTGCGATCAGCTCCTGCGGCAGGTCGTAGTCGAGCTCGGAGGCTTCCATCCGACCCGGACGCTAGCGTCGCCGCATGCACGAGACTCCGGATCCGATCCAGCAGACGGTGCGCGACTCCCTTCGGGAAGGGTTGCGCGAGGAAGCCGCCCCGCTCTCCCGCCGGCTCGCCGAGGTCAAGGGCCTGCAGAACAACGCGATCGGCCGGCTCGCCCGGCTCGAGTCGACGCTCGAGTCGGAGCGCAACGCCCGCCTCGACGACCTCGAGCTCCTGGTCGACCTGCTCACCGAAGGCTGGCGCTCGCTCAACAGCCGGCTCGACCGGATCGAGTACCTGCTCGCGCTGACGATCGAGCCTGCCGCGTCGGCCGGCTCCTCGTCGAACGGCGCGAGCCCGGCGGAGCTGTACCGGCTCCCGACGGCCGAAGCGCGCTAGCGCCGGTTCGCCCGACGAACCGGCACCGATCTACGAACCGGCACTGATCTACGAACCGACACTGAGCGGCAGGACGAGCTCGAATCGCGAGCCCCGGCCGACGCGAGAGTCGAGCGCGATGCGACCGCCGAGGGCGGCCGACAGCTCGCGCGCGATCGCCAGCCCGAGCCCGGTCCCACCCCCGCTCTCCGAGACGAACGGCCGGAACAGCCGCTCCTGGCGCTCGCGCGGGATGCCGGGTCCCGTGTCGTCGACTGCGACGTGGACGGTGCCGTCGACCTGCTCGAGCGAGAGCGTGATCCGGCCGCCGTCGGGCGTCGCCCGGAAGGCGTTCGACAGCAGGTTCCCGACGATCTGCAGCACGCGGTCGCCGTCGGAGACGATGACGGGCCGGCCGCTCGCCTCCCGGCGGTAGTCGATCTCCCGGCGCCGGGCCTCGTCGGTGAACGTCTCGTAGGCCTGGTCGAGGAGCTGGGCCATGTCGACCTCCTCCCGCCGCACGGTGAAGCGGTGCGTGTCCAGCTTCGCCAGGTCGATGATGTCGCCCACGAGCCGCTCGAGCCGCTGGGTCGAGTCCTGGACGGTCTCGAGCGAGGCGAGCCGCAACTCGGGGTCCTCGACGACTCCCTCGAGCAGCGCCGCGACATGCCCACGGATCGCGGTCAGCGGGGTGCGCAGCTCGTGCGACACGCTCATCAGGAAGTGCCGCTCCATCGTCTCGACCTCGGCGAGGCGGTGCGCCATCTCGCCGAACCGCTCCGAGAGATGCCCGAGCTCGCCGGGCGCGCGCGCCGGGACGGTCACGTCGTAGCGGCCGGCCGCCACCTCGTCGGCCGCCTGCGAGAGCTGGAGCACCGGTCGGACGATCCGCCGTGAGAGATACAACGCGAGCCCGGCTGCGATGACGAGCCCGAGCACCCCGGCGATCGCGAGCCGTCCGAGCAGCGACGAGACGCCGTTGCGGACGTCCGTCTTGCGGGCGGCCACCACGATCGCCCCGACGGGCTCCGAGGTCGGCGTCAGCCGTACCGGGTCGGCGACCGCGAGGTACGCAACGTCGGTATCCGGCGGGGTGAACTGGAACGAGAGGCTCTTCCCGGAGATCCAGTCGATCGTCTTGAACGGCAGCTGGCGGAGGCCGGAGACCTGCCCCGGGAACGGGTTCGGGGAGCCGACCCAGTAGATGCGGTCGCCGGTCGCGCGCTCCAGGTTCTTGGCGGCGAACTTCGGCGCCTGCCGGTCGATCGAGGCGCCCGTCGCGGCCTTGTTGCCGTAGCCCTGGTTGATCGCGTCGCTGTAGAGGGAGGCGATCCCGGACGCCTCCCGCTCGAGCTTCGTGACCGTCTGGTCGTGGGCGAACTGGTCGAAGAGCCTGATCGCGATCGTCGCCGTGGCGATGCCGGCGAGGAGCAGCCCCGAGACGAAGATCAGCGGCAGGCGGACGCGAAGCGACCCGAGCACGGGCATCGCCTTACGCCTTCGTCGCGCCCCGGGTGGCTTCCTTCGCGGGCGAGACCTTGTAGCCGACGCCCCAGACCGTCACGATCGGCGAGGCGTCCTCGAGCTTCCGGCGGAGCTGGCGGACATGGACGTCGACGGTGCGCGTGTCGCCCGCGAACGTATAGCCCCACACCCGTTCGAGCAGCTGGTCGCGGGTGAGCACGAGGCCGCGGTGGTCGAGCAGCTCCCACAGCAGGTCGAACTCCTTCGGCGCGAGCTGGACCTCCCGGTCGCCGACGCGCACCTCGCGGCGCCCGGCGTCGATGTGGAGGTCGCCGTGCTCGAGCGTCTCGCTCTCGCGGTCGCGCCGCTCCGGGGTCGAGCGCCGCAGGATCGACTTGACGCGCGCCACGAGCTCCCGTGGATTGAACGGCTTCGTCAGGTAGTCGTCCGCGCCGACCTCGAGCCCGATGATCTTGTCGACGTCCTCGTCGCGCGCGGTGAGCATCAGGATCGGGACGTCCGAGCGCTGCCGGATGCGCTTGCAGACCTCGATGCCGTCGATGTCCGGCAGCATCAGGTCGAGGACGATGAGCGCCGGCGTCGCGGCGGCGACCTGCGCGAGTGCCTCGGAGCCCGTCGCCGCCGTCTTCACGCCGTAGCCGGCGTTCTTCAGGTAGAGCGCGACGAACGAGGCGATCGAGGTCTCGTCCTCGACCACCAGCACCGTCGGCGCCGGGGCGCCCATCTACGGCGTCGCCGGCTGGACGCCGAACGGCACGGCGACGCCCGGCCACGTGGTGCCCGCCGGCACGGGTGCCGTCGGGGCGAGCGGCAACGGCACGTTCTTCGCGCCGTCGACGGTGTACGTGCCCGACGAGGCGCCCGCCGGGTCGCCCTTCAACCATGCCTTCCCGACGCCCACGGCGAGGAAGTCGACGTTGGTGCCTGCGGTGATCGCGAGCTTGTACCGGCCGCCGACGAGCCGGAAGGTGATGTCCTTGCCGGAGTACGCCGTCACGTGCAGCGAGACATGCAGCGTGTGCTCGGCGCCGACGACCTGAACGAGCCCGTCCGTCGGGTCGGGATCGGTGACCGTCAGCGTCCCCTTGTCGAGCTGGCCGTAGATCGTCCCGCGGCCGACGACCGTGATCGTCCCGTTGGCGTTCAGCACCGAGAGCGCGCCGTCTCCCGTGGCAGATCCCCCGGCCAGAGCGGTCGGGACGAGAGCGAGGGTGAGGAGCAGGATGACCGAGAGTCTGTGCATTGCCGCAATCGCAGTGTGCGCACGCGAATTATGCCTGCGGTGATCGAAAGGTTAGGACTCTGTTACCGCCCCGGAGCCACCACGAGGGCGCTGCCGACGAGGCGCTCCCCGACGGTGTCAGTCCGCGAACGCCGGTTCGAGCTCGCGGAGCCGGACGGCCCGCTGCGCGCGACGCTCGGCGACCGCCGTCACGATCCCGTAGGCGAAGAACGCGTACGCCCAGCCGGCGACGCAGTCGACGAAGTAGTGCTCGCCCGAGTAGACGAGCGAGAACGTCATCGCGACCGGATAGAGCGCGAGGAGGCCGCGGCCCCAGCGCGGGACGACCTTCCAGAGCGCGAGTGTCGCCAGTAGGGCGTACGCGGCGTGGAGCGACGGCATCGCGGCGACGTTGTTGGCGTAGTGCTGCCCGTTCTCGAACACCGACGAGAAGTGCGACACGGGGATGCTGTGCCACACGACCGCGACCGTGCGGGCGGTCTCCGGGATCGCGCCCTGCTGCGACGCCATCCACGGCGGCACGGCCGGGTAGAGGACGTACGTCGCGAAGCCCGTCAGGGCGAGCACGCAGACCATCGACGCGTAGCGGGCGAACCGCTCGTGCGCGAACGTCCAGAGCAGCGCGGCGATCAACGGCGTCGCGACGAAATGCGTCACGTAGACGATGTACGACGCGTAGTCCCACCAGCGGAGATGGCCTGCGCCGTGCCACAGGTGCCGCTGCAGCCAGACCGTCGGGATCGTGCCGCCGAAGATCGCCTGCTCCAACCGGATCTGCGGCACCTCGTGCGCCCGGAACAGCAGCCCGTCCGCGAAGCCGCGCAGGAAGTCGTAGAGGAACAGGATCGAGACGAGGGGCAACCAGTCGCGCACCATCCGCGGCAGGCGCCGGCGCAGGTCCGTCGCCGAGAACGCGGCCATCCCGAGACCGAGCCAGATGTAGATCCCGTCGCGCGACGTGGGCACGCCGGCGAGAACGACGAGCAACGCCGTCCCCGCGAGCCACGCCACGGGCATCCCGAACCGCACCGCGTTCCGCACCCTCACACCCTATCGCGCTCGTTCCGCACTACGATTGCCGACGATCATGACGCGTGAGCATAGGCTGCCGATCGGAGGCGAGCTAGTCGAGACCGGCACCTGGCTCGACGTGCGCTCGCCGTTCTCGGGCGAGCTCGTCGGCCGGGTCGCGCAGGCGGGCGCGGTCGAGACCCGCCGGGCAATCGACGCTGCGGCGGCTGCGCTGACCGATCCGCTGCCGGCGCACGAGCGGGCGCGGATCCTCGACCGCGTCGCGCAGCTGCTGCGGGAGAACCGGGACGAAGTCGCCGAGACGATCTCGGCCGAGGCCGGGAAGCCGCTCCGGACGGCCCGGGTCGAGGCGGAGCGCGCCGAGTCGACCTATACGTTCGCGGCGGTCGAGGCGCGGAAGCTCACCGGCGAGATGGTGGCGATGGACGCGTCGCCGGCCGGCGCGGGCAAGCTCGCGTTCACGTTGCGGCTGCCGATCGGGATCGTCGGCGCGATCTCGCCGTTCAACTTCCCGCTCAACCTGGTCGCACACAAGATCGCGCCCGCGCTCGCGGCCGGCTGCCCGGTGGTTCTGAAGCCGGCGTCGGCGACGCCGCTCTCGGCGCTGCTGCTCGCCCACTACGAGGCCCAGGCGGGACTGCCGCCCGGCTGGCTGAACGTCGTCGTCGGGCCCGCCGCGGCGATCGGCGACGAGCTCGTCGCGGACGAGCGGGTGAAGCTGATCACGTTCACCGGCTCGGGAGGTGTCGGCTGGAGCCTCGCCGAGCGCGCGCACACCAAGCGGGTCAAGCTCGAGCTCGGCAACGCGACGCCGGCGATCGTCTGCGACGACGCACCGGCCGATGCCGCGGCGAAGCTCGCCGCCAACGCCTTCTCGTTCGCCGGCCAGAGCTGCATCTCGGTGCAGCGGATCTACGTCCTGGCCGGTCGTTGGGAGGCGTTCCTGGCCGACTTCGTCCCGCGGGTCGAGGCGTTGCAGGTCGGCGATCCGGCCGATGCGACGGTCGACGTCGGACCGGTGATCTCGGACCGCGAGCGCGACCGGATCCTCGCCTGGATCGGCGAATCGAACGGCGAGCTGCTCACCGGCGGGGGTACCGACGAGAACGGCCTGATCCTCCCCACGGTGATCGCGAACCCCGACCCGCTCGACAAGGTCAGCTGCGAGGAGATCTTCGGCCCCGTCGTCAGCCTCTACCGCGTCGCCTCGCTCGACGAGGCGCTCGAGCAGGCGAACGCGACCCGCTACGGCCTCCAGGCCGCCATCTTCACCACCGACGTGACGACCGCCCTCCGGGCCGCGCGCGAGCTCGAGTTCGGCGGCGTCACCGTCAACGAAGCGCCTACCTTCCGCGCCGACCAGATGCCCTACGGCGGCGTCAAGGCCTCCGGGAACACCAAGGAAGGCCCCGCCTGGACCGTGCGCGAGATGACCGAGGAGCGCCTCGTCATCCTCCAGCTGTAGCCAGGCGATCCGGGTGGAGCCAGGCGATCCGGGGCCGGGAGTAGACTCGCGACGACCATGGACACCGGCGACGACGGGATGAGGGCGCGCCGTCCCAGGCCGGGCCGGCTCCGTCGCGAGCGCCGCGCGCTCCTGCTGCGGCGCGAGGAGCGGCTCGCAGACCTCGGCGGCCTGCTCGTCGAGATGTACCGGAGCGGCGGCTTCCGCGACGACGTCCTGGCCGAGAGCTGCGCGGCGGTGCTCGGCATCGACGCCCGGCTCGCCGAGCTCGACGAGCTCCTCCACCACGGCCGCACCGTGCCGCGGTGCGCCTGCGGCGCCCCGGTGCTCCGCGGGACGCATTTCTGCCCGAACTGCGGGCGGCCGCGCGAGCGTGGGCCCGCCGGCGCGAGCAGCGTCTCCGAGGAGACCCTGATCGCGCCGCCGAGTTGAGCGGTACCGAGTTGAGCCCCGGCACGACGAGCCGTTCGGCGCTCCTGCCCGCCCTGGAGCTTGCCTGTCCGCGCTGCGCCGCCCGCCGCCGGGCGAACGCCACGCACTGCGCCGAGTGCGGCCTGCGCCTGCCTGACGTCCGCGGGCCGGTGCCCTCGCTCCGGCGGTGGTGGGTCCGCCGGTTCGGCTGGTACCCGGGCGACTGGTTCTGGCTGCCGCTCCTCGCCCTCGTCTTGGCGGTCGCGGCGACCGTTGCCGCGGTCGTCGTCGCGCGGCAACAGGGTCACCGCCACGCTGCGGCGCTCGTGGCGACCAGCCCCGCGGCCGCAGCCTCGCCGGTCCCGGCGACTCCTGCAGACGGCCACCTCACCTGGCCGGCGGGACGCACCGGCTGGACGATCGTCATCGGGTCCTACCCACAGCCGACGGGAGCCGCGGCCGCCCGGGGCACCGCGGCGCGTGCCGCGAGACGGCGGCTACCACAGGTCGGGCTGCTCGACTCGAGCCGTTTCGCCAGTCTCCACCCGGGCTACATCGTCGTCTTCAGCGGCATCTTCGGCTCGAACGCCGGGGCCCGTGCCGCCCTCGGCCGCGTACGCCATGCCGGGTTCGGGGGCGCCTACCCGGGCCTGATCGCTCCCTGACGCCGGACCCGGAGCACAGGTATCCGTTTCCTGATCTGAAAACATTTGTGACACGAGCCGGGTCCAGGTAGAGTCGCGGTCGTACTGAAGCGGGTCCGGGCTGGGATCCGCCTCCCACCTAGGTTTGTCGGCACATAGCGAGGAGAGAACAGCGATCGCCATGGATGAGCAAGTCCTCCAGGTTCAGCATGCTATGTATCAGTACTCACGAGCGATCTACCGCTCGATCAAGGATCTGATCGATCCGTACGTCGGTGACGAGGCGCGCGTCGAGTACCGCCTCGAAGTGCTTTCCGCGTGCGAGGCGACGATGGAGCGGCTGGCCGCCGACCCGCACTACTTCTCGAAGCCCGACAAGGCGCTGTTCCAGGAAATCCGCCGTTTCTTCCCGATCACCGCGCAGGCCGAGGTCGCCTGGGCCGTGACGGAAGGCGTCAACGCAGCCGTCGCCTTCGTCGAGAACCAGATCGAGGCCGGCGCGTTCGACGGCGGCATCTCACGGTGTCGCGCGACGACGCGCAAGGGCAAGGCCTGCCAGCGCACCCCGCTGCCGGAGCGCGAGTACTGCCCGTCGCACCAGCACCTCGAGCGCGGCCGGGCCGGGTCGGTCACCGGCGGTGTCGTGACAGGCGGTGTCGTGACGAGCGGTGTCGTCACGAGCGGTGTCGTGACGAGCGGCGTCGCTGCCTGACGCTGTCCCCCGGCAGCGGCTCC